>CAZCFU010000223.1:0-3022 GCA_964498005.1 uncultured Oscillospiraceae bacterium
ATGGAGGAGGCCAACGGCTACCACGACGAGCTCATCGACGTGGGCGAGATTTTCGGCGTGTGGAACATCGAGGGCCCGGAGTGGCTGGCGGAGAAGCTGCCCTTCCGGGCGGCGGGCCTCAACTGCCCCGTGGTGCCCGACGTGACCCCGTACAAGAAGCGCAAGGTCCGCATTTTGAACGGCGCCCACACCGGCTTCGTGCTGGGGGCCTACCTGGCGGGCTTCGACATCGTCCGGGACTGTATGCAGGACGACACGGTACGGGGCTTCATGAACAAGATGCTCTATGAGGAGGTCATCCCCACCCTGCCCCTGGACAAGAAGGATCTGGAGGACTTCGCCTCCGCCGTCCAGGACCGGTTCAACAACCCCTTTGTGGATCATGAGCTGATGAGCATCTCCCTGAATTCCACCTCCAAGTGGCGGGCCCGGAATATGCCCTCCTTCCTGGAGTATGTGGAAAAGACCGGCAAGCTGCCCCCCTGCCTCACCGCCTCCTTCGCGTGCTACATCGCCTTCTTCTCCAACGACATCCAGGAGCTGAACGACAAGGGCCTGGTGTGCCGCCGACCCCGCGGCAACGAGTACGTCTGCTCCGACGACCGCTGGGTGCTGGAGTTCTACTATGACCACAAGGACGACTCCGTCAAGGATCTGGTCCACGCCGTCATGACCAACGAGCAGATGTGGGGCCAGGATCTGACCCAGGTGTCCGGTTTTGAGCGGGCCGTGGCTGACTGCCTGGACAAGATCCGCGCCGAAGGCGCGCTCCAGGCCATGAAAGAGCTTGTGTAACAGAAAGGAGCAGTCATCATGAAAGCGTTTATGGATCAGGATTTCCTGCTGAAGACCGAAACGGCGAAGGCGCTGTACCACGACCACGCGGCGCGGATGCCCATCATCGACTACCACTGCCACATCAACCCCCAGGAGATTTATGAGGACAAGCGGTACGACACCATCACCGACGTCTGGCTGGGGGGCGACCACTATAAGTGGCGGGCCATGCGCTCCTGCGGCGTCCCTGAGAAATACATCACCGGGGACGCCACCCCGGCGGAGAAGTTCCAGAAGTGGGCCGAGACCATCCCCAACCTCATCGGCAACCCGCTGTACCACTGGACGCATTTGGAGCTCCAGCGCTACTTCGGCATCACCGAACCCCTCAACGGCGGCAACGCCATGGAGATCTACGAGAAGTGCAACGCCATCCTGGCCCAGCCGGATATGTCCGTCCGGGGCATCATCCGCAAGTCCAACGTGAAGCTGATCTGCACCACCGACGACCCCGCCGACGACCTTCACTTCCACGAGCTGCTGGCCGCCGACCCCGACGCCCCGGCGGCGGTGCTGCCCGCCTTCCGGCCCGACAAGGCCATGCGGGCGGACAAGGCGGACTTTCCCCAGTACGTGGCCCGTCTGGAGGGCGTGGTGGGCTACCCCATCGAGAAGATGGCGGATATGCGTCGGGCCCTGGCCGACCGCGTCGAGTACTTCGATAACCACCGCTGCCGGGTGTCCGACCACGCGCTGGACTACTGCTTCTGCGTCCAGGCGGACGAGGCCCAGCTGGACGACATCCTGGCCCGGGCCAAGGCCGGTAAGGGCATCACCTGGGACGAGCAGCTGGCCTACCACACCGCCCTGCTGCTGTCCGTGGGCCAGGAGTACGCCCGCCGGGACTGGGTGATGCAGCTCCACTTCGGCTGCATCCGGGACAACTCCTCCGCCATGTTCAAAAAGCTTGGCCCCGACACCGGCTTCGACGCCATGAACGACGCCTCCAACGCCGTGGGCCTGGCCCGCCTGTTGGACGCGCTGGAGGGCGCCGGCGCGCTGGGCAAGACCATCCTGTACTCCCTGAACCCCGCCGACAACGGCATCATCGGCACCATTATGGGCGCGTTCCAGACCGACAGCGCTATCCCCGGCAAGATCCAGCAGGGCTCCGCCTGGTGGTTCAACGACCACAAGCCCGGCATGGAGGCCCAGATGACCAGCCTGATGTCCCTGGGGGTCATGGGCACCTTCAACGGGATGCTCACCGACTCCCGCAGCTTCCTGAGCTACACCCGCCACGAGTACTTCCGCCGCATCCTGTGCGACCTGTTCGGCCAGATGGTGGAGGACGGGGAGTACCCCGCCGATATGAAGTATCTGGGCCAGATGGTGGAGAACATCAGCTACTACAATACCCTGCGTTACTTCCGATTCAACGAAATTCTGGACGCATAAAAGGAGAAAGGCGCAATGAATATCTACGAGACCATTTCCAACATCGGCATCATCCCCGTCATCGCCATTGAGGACGCGGCCAAGGCCGTGCCCCTGGCAAAGGCCCTGGCCGACGGCGGCCTGCCCGCCGCCGAGGTCACCTTCCGTACCGCCGCCGCCGAGGACGCCATCCGCGCCATCGTCAGGGAGGTGCCCGAGATGCTGGTGGGCGCGGGCACCGTGCTCACCACCGAGCAGGCCGACCGGGCCATGGCCGCCGGGGCGACCTTCATCGTAGCCCCCGGCTACGACCCCAATGTCACCCAGCACGTTATCGACAAGGGCGGCATCATGATGCCCGGCACCGCCACCGCCGGCGAGATGCAGCAGGCCATGAACCAGGGCTGCCAGGTCATCAAGTTCTTCCCCGCCGAGGCCAACGGCGGCGTGGCCATGCTGAAAAACATCGGCGCGGCCCTCAAGACCGCCAAGTGGATGTGTACCGGCGGCGTCAACTCCAAGAACGTCAACGACTACCTGGGCTATGACCAGATCGCGGCGGTGGGCGGCACCTGGATGTGCAAGAACGACATGATCCAGGCAGAGAAGTGGGACGAGATCACCGCCATCTGCAAGGAGGCGGTCAAGGCCATGCTGGGCTTCCAGCTGGCCCATGTGGGCGTCAACTGCGAGAACGCCGAAGAGGCCGAGCAGACCGCCAAGACCCTGTGCGCCCTCTTCGGGCTGGAGTACAAGGCGGGCAACTCCTCCATCTTCGCGGGCAAGGCCGTGGAGTGCATGAAGAAGC
>CAZCFU010000224.1:0-2970 GCA_964498005.1 uncultured Oscillospiraceae bacterium
AGATGCGCAACCGCGCCCTGTCCGACGCCTATGAGCCCGGGTCGGTGTTCAAGCCCATCACCGTGGCTATGGCCCTGGAGGAGGGCATCGTCTCCATGGACGACCACTTCTCCTGCGGCGGCTCCCTAAAGCAGCCTGGCTGGCCCAAGCCCATCAGCTGCCATAAAACCACCGGCCACGGCGACCAGGACCTGACCAAGGCCGTGGGCAACTCCTGCAACGTGGCCCTGATGACCATTGCCGAGCGGATGGGCCCGGACATCATGTGGAAATATTTCGGGGACTTCGGCCTGTTCGACTACACCGGCATCGACCTGGCGGGAGAGGGCGACGACGTGTTCTGGACGGAGAGCTATTTCAAAGGCCCCACCGGGTCGCAGTCGGTGGCGACCAGCTCCTTCGGCCAGCGCTTTAAGGTCACTCCCATCCAGATGATCAGCGCCTTCGCCGCCGTCATCAACGGCGGGCATCTGCTCCAGCCCTACGTGGTGCAGTCCATCAGCGACGGGGAAGGCAACACCGTGTTCTATCATGAGACCCAGGAGGTGCGTCAGGTCATCAGCGAGTCCACCTCCGAAAAGGTCCGGGGCATCCTGGAGAGCGTGGTCGCCAACGACTCCGGCCACAACGCCTATCAGATCGGCTACCGCATCGGCGGCAAAACGGGCACGTCAGAGCTGCTGGATCGGGAGAACGACCCGGGCTACAACAAGGACGTGATGTGTTCCTTTATGGGCTTTGCCCCGGCGGACGATCCCCAGGTGCTGGTGCTGGTGGTGTATGACACACCCAAGCGCTCCGGGCCGGGCTCCAGCTACACCGTTTCCGGCACCTACGTCAGCGGCGGCAACATCGCCGCCCCCATGGCGGGGGCGCTCATCGCCGACATCCTGGACTACATGGGCATTGAGAAGCAGTACTCCGGCGACGAGCTGGCGGGAGCGGATACCCCCATGCCCTATGTGGTGGGCAGAGAGCTGACGGTGGCCAAATCCACCATTCAAAACGCGGGCTTTGAGTGCCGCACCATAGGTACGGGCAATACCGTCACCCACCAGGTACCCTCCGCCGGCGTGTCCATCCCCGGCGGCTCCAACGTGATCCTGTATCTGGGGGATGAAGTCCCCGACACCCAGGTGGAGACCCCCGACCTCTCGGGCATGAGCCCCACAGCGGCCAAGTCCAAGCTGGAGGAGACGGGGCTGTTCATGCGGGCCACCGGCGTGGTGGACTACACGGACCCAACGGTCGTGATGGCTGCCCAGTCGGTAGACGCGGGAACCATGGTGTCGCCGGGTACCGTGGTGGAGGTGCGGTTTGTGAGCAGTGTTGCGTATGGCGACCTTAATGGGTAGGATAGAGGCCCCTGTGGCCGTGGTGGGCCGGGGCGGCACGCTGACGGCGCGGCTGCTGCGCAGGCTGCTGCCCCACCCGGTGGTGGAGCTGACCCCCTGCCAGGCGGCGCTCTATGAGGGGCGCTGCCGCGCGGTGGTGGTGGAGAACTTTGACCAGCCAGCCCAAAGGACGCTGAGCGGCTGCGCCGCGGCCCGGTGGGCGCTGTCCCGCAGGGCGGATGTGACCATTGTGGGGCTGGACGACCCGGAGGGGCGCCGGCTGGCCCAGGCCATGCCGGGAACGGTATACGCTTACTCCGACGGTCGGCCCCAGGCGGATCTCACCGCCAAAAATGTGCGTCTCCGGGGGGAACGGCTGGAGTTCGAGGCTTTGACCACCCGCGGGGAGCTGACCCGGGTGCGGGTGAGCGCGGGGCAGGAGCCCCGGCTGTACGACCACCTGGCCGCCCTGGCGGGGGCGCTGGCGCTGGGCGTGCCGCTGAACGAGGCGGCGGCCCGGCTGGACGGCTGAAGGGAAAGAGAACGGAAACTACGAAAGAGAGTATGGAGGAAAAGCTATGACGCGGATACTGCTGGCGGCGCTGACCGCCTTTGTGATCTCGGTGGTGGTGGGATGGTTCCTCATCCCCGCCCTGCGGGCCCTGCACGCGGGCCAGTCCATCAAGGAGATCGGCCCCAACTGGCATAAGATCAAAGAGGGCACGCCCACCATGGGGGGCATCATGTTCATCCTGGCGGTGATCGTGGTGGTCATCGCCTTTGGCTGGCGGGATATGGCGGCAGGGAGCTGGCAGGCGGTGTTTGTGCTGGGCTTTGCCCTGGTGTGCGGGGCCATCGGCTTTGTGGACGACTTCGCCAAGATCCGTAAGCACGAGAACACCGGCCTCACCGCCGGGTGGAAGTTTTTGCTCCAGCTGGCGGCGGCCATCGCCTTCCTGGCGCTGCTGCGGAACAGCCACCACCTCAGCCCCAACCTGTATATCCCCTTTGTCAACGCCACCGTGCCCCTGCCCTGGGGGCTGTACCTGGTGTTTGCCGCCTTTGTCATGGTGGGCTGTGTCAACTCGGTCAACCTCACCGACGGACTGGACGGCCTGGCCGGGTCGGTGACCCTGGCGGTGTCGGTATTCTTTGCCGTGCTGTCCCATTGGTGGAAATTCGGCGCGGTAAGCGTTTTCGCCGGGGCGCTGGCCGGCGGGCTGCTGGGCTTCCTGGTGTATAACTTCCATCCCGCCAAGGTGTTCATGGGGGACACCGGCTCCCTGTTCCTGGGGGGCGCGGTGTGCGGCATGGCGTTTGCCCTGGACGCGCCGCTGGTGCTGGTGCCCGTGGGGATCATCTACATCGCCGAGACCATGAGCGACATCATCCAGGTGGGCTATTTCAAGCTCACCCACGGCAAGCGGATCTTCCGCATGGCCCCTCTGCACCACCACCTGGAGCTGGGCGGGTGGAGCGAGGTGCGCATCGTGCTCACCTTCACCGGCATCACCGTGGCGTTCTGCCTGCTGGCGTTCGTGGGCGTGATGTACCGGTACGCGATTTGAACGCTGAGAAGCGGACAGCGAGGGAGCTTGGAACGGAGCCGTGGGCGGGCCATAGGCCCGCTTAGGCC
>CAZCFU010000225.1:0-2936 GCA_964498005.1 uncultured Oscillospiraceae bacterium
CGCCACGCCCCGGTGTTCCTGGGGGCGGCGGGTACGCTGGCCTGCCTGCTGATCTTCGGGCCGGAGGGCGGGCGGTTCCTCATCCCGGCCCTGGTCATTTTGGTGGCGGGACTGCTGTTGATGCGGCCCCGGCTGGAGGAACCCCAAGCCCTGCCGAAAGGGGGCGAGTCACAGTGACTACCGCGCAGATCGCCGCCCTGGTGGCGGTGATGGCAATTGTGACCTTTCTCACCCGGGCGCTGCCCTTCCTGCTGTTCGGCCGGGGCGGGGAGCCGCCGAAGGTGGTGCTCTATCTGGGCCGGTTCCTGCCTCCGGCGGTCATCGCCATGCTCATCGTATACTGCTACCGCAATGTGAGCTTCGCCGCCGTTGGCGACTGGGCCCCCGCCTTTATCGCGGGCGGGGCCGTGGTGGCCCTCCACCTCTGGAAAAAGAACAATATGCTGTCCATCGTGGGGGGCACCATCCTGTACATGGTGCTGGTGCAGGCGGTGTTTTAGCGCCCCGCTCAACCCCTGGTTGACCCGGCTGGAAAACCCGGTCATTGCCTTTTGCCCCAAACCCGGTTATGATAATCATACACTCGAGTGGATCATTTGACCGGGAGGATACAAATATTATGGAATTGGGAAATCAGATCAAGACCCTGCGCCTCCAGCGGGGCGTCACCCAGGAGGCGCTGGCCCAGCACCTGAACGTCAGCCCCCAGGCGGTGAGCAAGTGGGAGCGGGATGCCGCGCTGCCCGACGTGCAGCTGCTGCCCGCCATCTCCACCTATTTCGGCGTGACCATCGACGCGCTGTTCGCCCTGTCTGACGAGACCAGGATGGAACGCATCCAGAATATGCTGTGGGACGAGCGGGTGCTGGACCCCGCGGCGGTGGAGCGGGACCGGGTGTTCCTGCTGGAAAAAGCCCGGCGGGAGCCGGACAACGGCAGGCCCTACGAGCTGCTGGCCGACATGGAAAACCACCTGGCGGAGGAGCACCGGGTGCGGGCGGCGGAGTACGCCAAGGAGTCCCTGAACCGGGACCCCATGTGCAAGGACGCCCACGACGAGCTGGTCCACGCCATGGGCGGAAAGCTGGCGGACTGGTGCTACACCAACCACCGGGAGCTGATCCGCTGGTACAAGGCGTTTTTGGAGAAAAACCCGGACTGCCGGGGCGGCTATCTGTGGCTGCTGGATCAACTCATCGATGACGGGCGGCTGGACGAGGCCCGTACCTGGCTGGAGCGCATGGCGCCGGTGGACGGCACCTTCCGCACGCCGCTGTACCGGGGGCTCATTGCCTGGGCCGCCGGGGACCACGATGGGGCCATGGCTGTATGGGAGCAGATGAGCCGGGACTGGCCGGACGAGTGGCTGGTGTGGTACAGCATGGGGGACGTGATGATACGCACCGGGCAGCACGGCAAAGCGAAGGAGAACTACCGCCGGGCTTTCGAACTTCAGCCCGCGCCCAAATATGTGGACTGCATGGAGTCCATCGCCCAGGTGTGCGAGTTGGAGGGCGACATCCCCGGTGCCATCGCCGCGCTGGAGGAGGAGGTGTCCACCCTGGCCGACCAGTGGGACACCCGCACCGGCGAGACGGTGGACAAGGTGCGCCGGGAGATCGCCCGGCTGAAAGCGCTGTAAAAGTGAAGGCCGCAGGATTGCCCGCGGCCTCCTTCTTGTCTTTTGATACGGGTTGTGGTATGATATTGGCATCTTAAACGAAAGGGGAAGATACCAATTATGAAAAAGATCAACGCGCGCGGCTGGAGGGCCTGCGCCCGATAAATCCGCCCTCCAAATCAAATTTGGAGGAAATTCGCAAGCATGGAGATCAAGCACCAAAACATTATCCTGCGGGATATGCGGGAGGGCGACATCGACGACGAGATCCGCTGGAACACCGTCCAGACCGAATGGGCCCTGTGGGACGCCCCCTGGGAGACGGAGGAGGAGCTGCGGGACTTTGACCCGGAAGCCCACCGCAAGAAGGAGCTGGAATGGCTGGCAAAGCCCAAGCCGGCCCACCGCCGGAGCCTGGAAATCGACACCGCGGACGGCATCCATCTCGGAGCGGTGAGCTGCTACTGCATCGATGAGGACTGCAACTGGCTGGAAAAGGCCCCCGAAACCGAGGAAGAGCGCAGAAGGGCCCGCTGGGCGGTGGGTATTGAAATCTGCGAGCCCGCCTACTGGAGCGGCGGCTGGGGAACCCAGGCACTGGCCGCGTTCATCCGCTACCACCTGGACGGAGGTTATACCGACCTGTACACCCAGACCTGGTCGGGCAATTCCCGCATGACCGCCCTGGCGGAAAAGCTGGGCTTCCGGGAGTGCCGCCGCAAGGTGGGCATCCGGCAGGTCCGGGGCGGTACCTACGACGCTCTGACGTTCCAGTTAAACCGGGACGCTTTCGAGGCGTATTGGGCCGGACTTGGCGGTGGATTGACCGCCGGGGGCTGGAATTGAACCAAAGGGCGGCGGGTTTTGCCCGCCGCCCCCTCTTTTTTATTGGAAATGACGGATAAAAAGGGCAAAATCTGCTTGACGGAGGCAAAACTCTATGCTATAATTTCAAATTGCGCTGATACGCCAAAAGGAGGCCCGCACGATGCTGAATGAACTGACCAACGCGGCCAAGGTCGTGGGCGTCAAGCAGGTCCGCCGGGCCCTGGCAAACGGCCAGGCAAAGCGCCTCTATCTGGCGAAGGACGCCGATCCCCAGCTCACTCGGCCCTTGGCTGAACAGGCACAAGGGCGGGGCGTGGAGGTCGTCTGGGCCGACACCATGAAGGCGCTGGGACGCGCCTGCGGCATCGCCGTGGGGGCCGCCGTAGCGGCCACCGTCTAAATTTTTCGGTTTTAGCGAATAATCTTCGGAGAGTTCGTTAAAATATATATTCATTGAAAGGAGGAAAATCATGCCTACTTTTAACCA
>CAZCFU010000226.1:0-1844 GCA_964498005.1 uncultured Oscillospiraceae bacterium
CAATGGGAATGTGCCTGATGAATGGGTATGAAGTTTTCAAAGTGCAAACCGATCCACCACACAAGCGGGGGATGGGTGAGGGGCCTTCCGATGCCCTTCACCTAATGCACTGAAAACGGGGGGTGTAGGGGTTAAAAATGAAAATTTCTAAAAAATTTTTTTGGGGCACAAAAAAAGAGCCGCCATCGCTGGCAGCTCTCTCAGGGCTATTTGATTTTACTGTGAAACCTCCCCCGTATGGAGAAGGGAAAAGGGCATAGTTCCCCCTTACCCCCAAACAATGGGATGAAGATTTTCTAATCAGACAGGCTGCGCAACTGCGGCAACAGGAGACTGCCAACCCAAAGCTTTCAACTTTTTGAGATAGGCATTGATTTTGCGTTCTTTGTTGAACTGGTTGTAATACTCTGCGCCCAGGTCTTGAAAGTGCGTACCGTCTTTTAACATATGATAGATTGCAATCAACATGGAGTGGGCAACCGCAACATAAGCACGTTTTTTGCCCCGATGGGCACTGATTCTCTGAAACTGCGCATAGAAATAAGAATTTTTAACCTTGACCGCAGTGTGTGCACAGACAATCAGCGTAGAACGCAGCAGGGCGTTTCCTTTCCTGGTTTTCCCGGATTTACGCTTTTTCGCGCTCTCATTGTTTCCTGGACATAGTCCGGCCCAAGAAGAGATGTGCCCGTCTGTCGGAAAACGAGACATATCGGTACCTATCACGGATATAACTGTTTCCGCGCTGGTGTTGCCAATTCCGGGGATCTCCTGAATGGTCGCGGCGGCAATCTTTTCCTCATCCTTCATATTTCGGTCTATTTCATCGTCAAGGCTTTTGATATGTTTGGCCAACTCGTCAATATGTGTCAGCATAGTTCGTATCATTTTCTTTTGGAGCATACTCAGCACTCCATTCAAATCATCGACCAACTGTTCGTCTCTCGCTTTCAGATTGGCCGCGATCAGTTTGTCTCTACGCATCTCCGTAATTTTTGCCAGGTCGATTTTTTCACCGGTCAAAAGTGTTTCCAGAAAATTACGCCCGCTCTTTCCGTTGATCGTACTTACCGTTCCGGAAAGCTTAATGTTTGCTCCTTCCAGCACTTTCTGAAGACGGTTTAGTTCTGCTGTCTGCTCTTTGAGCAGACTCTTACGATAGCCAACCAGCTCTCGCAGTTCTCTCCTTGCTTTATCCGGTATAAAACTTGCCTTCAATAAACCATGCTGAAGCAGATCTGCGATCCATTCCGCATCTGTCGCATCCGTCTTTCGACCCGGTACCGCCCTCATGTGCTGGGCGTTTACCACCATAGCACCCAGTCCGGTGGACTCTAATATGTTGTACAGCGGCTTCCAATACGACGCTGTACTTTCCATTGCTACCTGTTCACATCCCCCTTCCACAAGCCATCCTGTCAACTCCAGCAGTTCCCGTGTTGTCGCGCCGAACTCCCGGATTTCCTGCTTCCTGCCTTGTTTGAAGCAGGCGACAATCAGCTTCTTGTGTATGTCTACACCACAACATTTGTCGTAAACCTTTTCCATGAGACTTCCCCCATTCAAGTATTTACGGCACGATTCCCTGTCGGCTATCATTTTACTGTACGTCCTTCTGCTGTCTCCAGCTGGACAATTCGTGGTGCAAATGAGGGAATCTTAAAGTCAATTTCATTTACGGGCTTGGCGCCCACTAAGTCATCGACCTTTGCCGTTCCCTCCATTTTACCACTTCCACAGTACGTCACGGTTTCATTTATCGTGGTGCCAGCTATGGCATGGGGATTTCATTAGAAAATGGCAAACAAACGCAGGCAGGAGGGTCTATGATGCCTTGTGTAATT
>CAZCFU010000226.1:1854-2933 GCA_964498005.1 uncultured Oscillospiraceae bacterium
GTTAAGGAACCATCCAGCAGCTTCTCGGCCTCCATGTAGAGGTGGCCACCCTCGGTGCGGGACTGCTCTAGTGCGTAGAACATAGCGCCCTGAATCCGCATGGGGTCATGGAGGTTGCCGTTGGACTTGGCAACGATCTCGTCCACCCGCTTGAAGCCGTAGCCGGGAATCTGACAAAGCTGGTAAAAGCTCTTGCGCAGCAGTACTGCGCTGTCCGGGCCAAAAAAGTCATATATCCTGGCCGCTGTCTTGCGGGTGATCTTGAAGGGGGCCAGCAGGATCATCAGGTCGCGCAGCGTGGTACTCTCCGCATAGCCCGACTTTATCTCCTCCAGCCGCTCCTTGGTAATGCCCCGTATTTCCATCAGCTTGTCGGGCTGACGTTCCAATACATCCAAGGAATTTACCCCGAAGCGATCCACAATGGCCCTGGCTGTGTTGGGGCCAATCCCTTTCAGCAGACCGGAGGAGAGGTAGTTCAAAATCCCTTCTTTGGTCTGGGGAATAATCTCCCGCCAGGAGTTGACTTCGAGCTGACAGCCATATTTGCCGGTAATCCATGTCCCTTCCAGCTCCATCTTAATGGAGTCCGTCTTGGGAAGGTCGTAGCCCACTGCCACAAAGCGGATCAGATGGTCGCTGAACTTATAGGTACTCCGGGCCTCTTCCGGGATCATCGGGTCTGCGGTTTTCAGCCGGACAACACAGTACCTGCTGTCCGGATTGCAGAACAGGATTCTGTCGAACGCCGCGACAATACTCATTTTCTTCACCTCGCTATGCCGCCTCCGGGGCAGCAAATTTTACAGATAGTTTTTCGCTTTTGGACACTGAGACATATTCCGCATAGATGTCCGGATAAACTTCTTTCAGCCGCAGCAGGTTATCCTTGAGAATGCTTTCCCGGCTGCTGGAGCTGAGTGTTACTGTGTAGCTGCCGCTGGTATCCTCGTAGGTGGCAGCACAGCTGCTCCCCATGTCGGCCATAATCAGCGCCTTCAGGCGTTTCTTTTCCGCCTCCAGCTTTCTGACCTCGGCATCCAGAAGGCGCTTTTCGCTGAGTACCTCCATATAGCGGA
>CAZCFU010000227.1:0-2915 GCA_964498005.1 uncultured Oscillospiraceae bacterium
GCCAATATGCCCGCTTCCGAAAAGCTCCAGTACGCCTGCGGCGGCATCGTGGTGGCCGGCCTGCTGTACCTGGTGCTGGCCCTGCTGGTAAAGGTGGTGGGCGTGCGCAAGGTCATGCGTTTCCTCCCCCCGGTGGTCACTGGCCCCATCATCATCTGCATCGGCCTGAACCTGGCCCCCTCCGCTGTGTCCAACGCCTCCTCCTGCTGGCCCCTGGCCATCATCGCCCTGGCGGTCATCGTGGTGTTCAACATCTGGGGCAAGGGGATGCTGAAGATCATCCCCATCCTGCTGGGCGTGGTGGTGTCCTACATCGCCGCCCTCATCATGAACGCCCTTGGCGTCACCGCCGCCGACGGCTCCGCCCTGCTGAACTTCGCCGCTGTGGCCGACGCGGGCTTCATCGGCCTGCCCCCCTTCCAGCTGGCTAAGTTTGACCTGTCCGCCATCCTGGTCATGGCCCCCATCGCCATCGCCGCCATGATGGAGCACATCGGCGATATGTCCGCCATCTCCGCCACCGTGGGGGAGAACTTCATCGAGGATCCCGGCCTGCACCGCACCCTCATCGGCGACGGCCTGGCCACCACCCTGTCCGCCATGTTCGGCGGCCCCGCCAACACCACCTACGGCGAGAACACCGGCGTGCTGGTGCTGTCCCGGGTGTACGACCCCAACGTGATCCGGCTGGCGGCTGTCTACGCCGTGGTGCTGGGCTTCATCCCCAAAATGGCTGAGATCATCGGCTCCATGCCCTCCGCCATCGTGGGCGGCGTCAGCTTCATGCTCTACGGCATGATCTCCGCCATCGGCGTGCGCAACATCGTGGAGAACAAGGTGGACTTCACCAACTCCCGCAACCTGATCATCGCCGCCGTCATCCTGGTGTGCGGCCTGGGCTTCTCCAGCGGCATCACCTTCACAGTGGGCGGCGCCACTGTCCAGCTCACCTCCCTGGCCATCGCCGCCATTGCGGGCATCGTCCTCAACGCCATCCTCCCCGGCAACGACTACGAGTTCGGCGTCAACGACTCCGGCGATCAGCATCGGGGCATCCACGCTTGAGAGAAGCGCAGTAACAAAAAGGCAAGAGCCCGCCCCGCTGACGCGGGGCGGGCTTTCCCATGCTATGTACTCATTCGCACAGGTCGATGATGACCTGGGCAAACAGCTTGGCGGACAGCATCAAGGTGCTGATCTGCACCCGCTCGTCCGGGCCATGGAGGTGGGACTCAAACCCGGGCAGGCAGCAGCCAAAGGCCACGCCGCCGGGGATATTGTGTACATAGGTGCCGCCGCCAATGGCCTTGCACTCGCCCTTCAGCCCGGTGTACTCCTCGTACCGCTTCAGCAGGGTGCGGATGAAGGGGCTGTCGGCGGGGACGTTGTGGGGCTTTTCCTGGACGCCCTCAAATTCGAAGCCCCTGGCCTCGAACGCCGCCTTGGCCACGTCGCGGCAGTTCTCCTCGGCGGCGCACAGGGGGGTACGGCTGTCAAAGCGGCCCTCCAGCCCGGTCTCGGTGATCTCCAGCAGGGAGAAGGCCAGCGTCAGCTCCCCGGCCACCGGCTCCGACTGGGCGATGCCCAGGGCCCGGCCCTTCCAGTCCCCGTGGGGGAACAGGGCGTTCAGATCGTTCAGCGCGTCCTTGCAGCCGCCCTCCGCCAACGGCAGGGCGCACAGCAGGGTGATCAGCCCGGTGATGGCGTTGTTGCCCTCCCCGGGGCGGGCGGCGTGGGAACTCTCACCCTTGGCCTGGATGACCGTGACGTCGTTCTCATGGGCGAAGGTGAACTTGATCCCCGTGCGGGCGGTGATGTCCCGGGCCACAGGCTGGATGTCGTACATGGTCAGCCCCTCCACTCCGGCGGAGGCGTCCCCCGGCAGCACATTGAACCGGATGCCGCCGTGGAGCCACTTCACCTTCGGTAGCGCCTCCTGGGCGGGCCAGCTCCGCTTGAAGGTGGGGCGGAAGCCGCCCTTCTCCGTGTTGATGACGGGATAGCTGGCGTCGGGGGAGAAGGTGGCGGGGGCGTAGGGGTGTTTCGCGAAGTACCAGGCGATGTCCCCGGAGCCGCTCTCCTCGTTGGTGCCCATGATGACTTTGCAGTTGCGCTTCAGCGGCACCCCCAGATCCTTCACCGCCTTCATGGCCAGCAGGGCGGCCACCACGGGGCCCTTGTCGTCATCGGTGCCCCGGCCATACAGCAGGCCGTCCACCAGCTTGGGGACATAGGGCTGGGTCACCGTCCAGCCCTCGCCGGGGGCCACCACGTCCAGGTGGCCCAGGATGTGCAGGGCGTCCTCACCGCCGTTCAAGTCGGCGGTACCCACATAGCCCTCGTGGTTTTCCACGGCCAGCCCCCACTCCCCGGCCAGGGCCAGCGCCTCCTTCAGCGCGGCGGCGGGGCCGGGGCCGAAGGGCGCGCCGGGGGCGGGCTCGCCCTCCACGCTGTCGATAGACACCAGGCGGCTCACCGCCTCCACCAGCATGGGTTCCTTGTCGGCAAAATAGGCTTCAAGCTGTTCTCTCATCATATGTATCCTCCTCGTCTCCCCACAAAGCCCGCGAGCCGGCTTTGTAGAGGCCCTTTTGGATGGTCTCCCACCATATTTGGTATATTCCCCATTTTATCTCATTTCCCTGTCAAATGCAAGGGAAACGGGGCGGTTCATTCCGCCTCGCCCTCGCCCACTTCCTCCAGGTATTTGTATACCGTGTACCGGGACACCCCCAGCCGTCCCGCCACATAGGGCACCGACTTGCGGTAGGAGAAGGCGTTCCTCTCCCGCAGCAGGGCGATGACCTTCAATCGTTCCTTCTTGGTCAGCGCCTCCGCCGGCTTGCCCAGGGCGGCCACACACTGGTCGAACAGGTCGGCCAGCTGCCGGGAGTCCCCCGGCTGCCACAGGGCGG
>CAZCFU010000228.1:0-2899 GCA_964498005.1 uncultured Oscillospiraceae bacterium
GGCCCTGGCGGGCTTCATTTTGGGCGAAGTGCTGTTTTCTTACCTTTACAAACGGCTGGGAGACCGGTTCGCCGCGGGCTGCGTCATGGCGCTGAAGGGGGACATCTTCGAGAGCGTCCTCCGGCGGGGCTACGTGTCCTACAAGGAGCGGCCCCAGGGGGAGTACATCGCCAAATACACCAACGAGGCGGATACCATCCGCTCCCGCCGCTTCTGTATGCTGCCGCTGTTCTGGGGGATCTTGTTCAAGATCGTGCTGGTGAGCGGCGCGCTGTTCCTGCTGGACTGGCGGGTGGCCCTGCTCACCATTGCCCTGCTGACCACGCCGCTGTACGTCCCAAAGCTCATTGAAACGCGTTTGCAGCGGGCGCAGGCGGCCTATTTCCAGGCGGTGGAGGAGGCCCTGTCCGGGATGACCGACTGGCTCCACGGATTTGAGCTTATCAAGAATTTCGCCATTGAGGACAAGATCCTGGCCAGGTTCCGCCAGCTCAACGGGAACGCGGCGGAAAAGCTGCTGGGGGATCTGCGGCTGGGGGCGGCGTCCCAGCTGATCACCACGCTGATGTCCTACCTGTCCTATTTCATCGTGCTGGCCTGCTCCGCATGGCTGGTGCTCCGGGGGGACTTCTCCGCCGGGGACTTCTTTGTGGCCATTGGGATGATCGACCAGCTGTCCTATCCGATCATCTCGCTGGCGGACATCGTCCGTCAGCTTTCGGCCATCCGGCCTGCCTGCCGGGAGATGGAGCGGTTTGTGGAACTGCCCTTCCAGGAACAGGAGCCCGGTATAGCCGCCGGACTGCGCCGGGACATCCGCTTTTGCGGGGTGGGTTTCGGCTACGAGGGCCGGGAGGCGGTGCTGGAGGGCTTTGACCTCACCATCCGGAAGGGCGGACGGTATCTGCTGAAAGGGCCCAGCGGCTGCGGCAAGACCACGGCGGTGAATTTACTGCTGCGCTACTATGACCCGGACGCGGGGGAGATCACCGTGGACGGCGTGCCCATCCGGGAGGCGGGGGATCCCTATGCCCGGACGACGGTGGTGCGTCAGGAGGCAGTCCTGTTCCACGACACCCTGCGCAATAACCTGACCATGTACCGGGACATCCCGGAGGACAGGCTGTTGGACACGCTGAACAGCGTAGGGCTGGAGCGGTTTGCCAGCCGGCCGGCGCTGGATCAGATGGTGACGGAAAACGGCGCGAATTTTTCCGGCGGGGAGAAGAAGCGCGTCCGCCTGGCCCGGGCCCTGCTGCGGGACACGGACGTGCTCATCCTGGACGAGCCGCTGGCCAATCTGGACGAGGGGACGGCGGAGCGGATTGAGGATCTGCTGCTGTCCATCCGGGACAGGACGCTGCTGGTGGTGTCCCACCAGTTCAGCCAGTGGAAGCTGGCGGCCTTCGACGAAGTAGTGGAAATGTCGGCGGGCAGATGATTCCCCCGCCGATAGGATGGACTGTTTGGGGGAGGACTATGAAAATCGCCTATCTGGGCATCGACCTGCTGAAGCCCGTGCTGGACGCTCTGCTGGACGAGGGATGCCAGGTGCTCAAGCTGTTCACCTGCCCGGTGGACAACGTGACGGAGTTCAACACCGCAGTCATCCAAGCGGCGGAGGAGCGGGGGATACCCTATACGCTGGACCGCGTCACCGCCGCAGACCTGGATGAGCTGGCGGGGGCGGGCTGTGAGCTGCTGGTGTGCGCGGGCTACTATTACCGCGCGCCCGTCACGGACGCTTTCCCCATGGTGAATTTCCACCCAACCCCCCTGCCCGTGGGCCGGGGCTCCTGGCCCATGCCCCGGCTCATTTTGGAAGGGGCGGAATTCGGCGGCGTCACCGCCCACAAAATGGCGGCGGACTTTGACACCGGGGAGATTTTGCTCCGGGAGCGCTTCCCGATGGCTGAGCGGGAAAATCACCAGACCTACATGGAAAAGGTGTACGAGCGGGTGCCCGCCATGGTTCACAAGTTGGTGAACGATCTGCCCCAGGTGCTGGCAAACGCCAAACCACAGGGGGCGGGGGAATACTGGCCCCTGCCCACCGAAGCGGACTGGACGGTGACCCCGGATATGGAGGCCGCCCAAGCGGATCTGATCCTCCGGGCCTTTTACGGCTACGAGTGCGTCTACCGGGAGGGGGAGCGCAGGACGGAGCTGATCGGGGGGCGCGTCGTCCCCGGTGATCCGGAGGGACAGCCTTTCCCCGTGCGGGGCGGCTATCTCACGGCGGACAAAGTTCGTGAACTGACATAGGGACAAAAAGAGCCCCGCGCCTGTGGCGCGGGGCTCAGCCCGTTATTGGGCGGCTTTTATGGAATGTCCTGGTACAGCTCCAGCGCCTCCAGCCCTTTTTGGCTCACCCGGTAGAGGTACTTCCGCCCGTCCGGGCCCAGCTCCCGGTCAAACCACCCCAGTACGTTGCGCCCCAGGATGGCGGCGGTGTTGTCCGGGCCGCCCATCTGTTTTACGTCCTCCACCCGTGCGGGGCCGGTCTTGTGGAGGATCCGGGCGGTGCGCAGGGCCTGTTCCTTGTAGGCCGTCAGGATCTTTTTCCGGGTCACGCCGCCGGTGTTGGCGCTGCCGGTGCGGCCCTCATGCTCCCGGATGACGGCCAGACGGCGCTTTTTGTCCCGCCGGGGGACGGACGCCTCCTTGGGGTGTACCGCCACGTCGATCTGGGGCACGCCCCCCTGAGTGAAGCCCACGAAAATCAGACCCAGCTCCAGCCGCCGGCACAGGGACTGCATCTCCCGGATGTGGGGGGACATATAGCCCCGCTTGGGCAGAGGCACCGCCACGTATACCCCGTCGGCCACCCGCTGCCGGTCCAGGGCCTGGTAGATCAGCTCCAGGGTGAAGCCCCGCTTCAGCTCCACCACGATGAGCT
>CAZCFU010000229.1:0-2890 GCA_964498005.1 uncultured Oscillospiraceae bacterium
GGCATCTAAACCGTTCACCCTTGCCAACGGAGCCGACAAATTTTGATAAGGAATTTGTCGGCTTCCATTTTTAGCCCGAGTTCCCATAAGGGCGGATAGCGTTTTCGCAGTGGTAACCCAACCTGTGCTGAAAATGCGGTACAGGCAAAAAATCCGCACGAATGTGCGGATTTTTTGCGTTCTTATTGCGGACTTCAACACAAGGGGAAATGAGGGTATCCACAGAAGCTGAGCGGCTTTTGCCGCCTCACACCTGCTCCAGCCGGCGGTCCAGCACCTGCTGAATGGTGGATTTCAGATTGTCGATCTGAACCGGTTTGGCGATGTGGGCGTCCATGCCGGACTCGATCGCGTCCCTTACATCGTCCACAAAGGCATTGGCCGTCATGGCGATGATCGGTATCGTTTTGGCCATGGGATGGCCGCCGCTCCGGATGGCCCTGGTCGCCTCGTAGCCGTCCATGACCGGCATCTGTACATCCATCAAAATCAAATCGTAGTCTCCCGGCTGGGAAGCCTGGAATTTCTCCACAGCCTCCTGACCATCCCCGGCCGTGTCGCAGACCGCTCCCAACGTGCCGAGGATCTTCACCAGGATGATCCGGTTGACCTCGATATCATCCACGACCAGGACGCGTTTGCCCCGTACCACGTCGGATTGGCTGCCTGCTTCCTCCTTTTGGTGATCCAGAATGCGGCGGATCGCGTCCTTAAACGTGCTCATAAAGAAAGGCTTGGGCATGAAGTGGTTGACCCCGATCTCCATGGCCTCCTGCTCGATCTCGCTCCAATCGTAAGCCGTCAGCAGCAGGATGGGAATTTTGTCGGAGTACTCCTTCCGAATCAGCCGGGCCGTTTCCAGGCCGTTGAGGCCCGGCATCTGCCAGTCCAGAAGGACCACATCATAGGGCTGGCCGGCGTCTCGGTTCTCCCGCATCATCCGGAGGGCCGATTCGCCGTCCGTAGCGTAGGCGCAGTCCACGCCTACCGCGGACATGGCGCTGACGATGCCGCGGCAGACATCCTCGTCGTCATCCGCCACGATCATGCGCTTCACGTTGTGGTCCGTCCAGAACCGGGGATCGTCCTCCCGCTCCTGGATGCGCAGCTCCAACTCCACGGTAAAGGTACTGCCCTCTCCCGGGACGCTTTCCACACGGATCGTGCCGCCCATCAGATCCACCAGGCTCTTGGTAATGGCCATGCCCAAACCAGTGCCCTGGATCTGACGGGTGGTCTTGGTCTCTTCCCGGGTGAAGGGTTCAAAGATGACCTTCAAATAATCCGCGCTCATGCCCAGGCCGTTGTCGCTGACGGTAAAGCGGACGCGGCTGTAATTGTCCACCACCTGGGGCAGCTCCTCCACCCGCAGCTGAAGCGCGCCATCCTTTGGCGTGTACTTGACCGCGTTGGAAAGCAGATTGATGAGGATCTGGTTGATCCGCAGTTTGTCCCCCAGCAGGTGCTCATAGTTCATATGGGTGACGAAGATGTCAAAGGTTTGGTTCTTCGCCCTGGTCTGGGGCCGGATGATCGTGTTGATCTCCTCAATGACCTCCGCTAAATTCAGTTCGGAGATGTTCAGCGTGGCGCCGCCGCTTTCGATCTTGTTCATATCCAGTACGTCGTTGATGAGTCCCAGCAGGTGCTGGCTGGCGGCGTCGATCCGCTGGGTGTACTCCCGCACAGTGTCGGGATTCTCCGCCTCATCCCGCATCAGGGACAAAAAGCCGATGATGGCATTCATGGGCGTGCGGATATCGTGGCTGACATTGCCGAGGAAGGCGGTCTTGGCATCGCTGGCGGCCTGGGCCATCCGCAGAGCCTCCGACAGGGAGTCCTGCGCCTTCTGCTCCCTTGTGCGGTCCGAGATGCAGCAGACCCGCTTGATACGGCCCTCGATGTCGGTACAGTAGGCGCGCTCCACAAAATACTTCCGCTCTCCGGTTTTGGGATCGACCCGTTCCGTATTCCGGGGCGCGACCGACTCGCCGGGGCTCATGGCGTTGAGCCGCTCGTAATAAGCCCGGGTCGCTTCCGCGTCGTTTTCCATGTCAGAGGAGCGGATATAATCAAACAACGCTTCCCCGCTGACCCCCAGTACCTGCTCCACGTTGGGGCTGATGTATTCCAGCTCCTCCGTCTTGTGGTCCAGCATGAGGTACACGTCGTCCAGATTGTCGGCAAGATAAGAGGCAAAGACTTCAAACAGCCTGGCCTGGTATTTGACCTCCTCGTCCTTGGCATTGATATCCTTTTGTGTCCGCCAGATCAGCAGGGAGAACACCACGCAGAGGATCAAAATCGCGGCCAGAAGCCCCAGTGTCGTTTGGGTGTCCTGAAGCATCTGGTCCGCCTCTTCCAGGATCACTTTCTCCGGTACGATCGAGAGCAGATACCACCCCTCCACACTTTCCACCGGGGTATACGTATAGACGAAGCGGCCGCCGTCCCCGTCAAAGACAGCGCTCCCCGTTTCCTGCCTCCGCAGCGCCTCCACGAAGGCGCTGATCTCCTCCTGGGGGCTGTGGGTATCGGTCAGCGCGGTAAACACGTTATCATATGTGTGGCCGCTGGTGGCCTGGACGGACCGCATCAGAATGTCCCCATTCTGATCCAGTATGTACCCGTATCCCTGCCCGTTGTAAAGGGAGAGGGAGAAGGTCTCCAGCACCTTGCTCCGGTCGTAGCTCTTTTGAACCAGCCCAGGATGCCCATTCCGGAAGGTAAAGGTTTCGTAAAAGGCGAATTTGGGAACGCCGGACGTGAGCCCGACGTAGTTGTCACGGATACCGCTGCCGGACAGGCTGAGGTATTCGTCCATCTCCTCCGGCCCCGAGTGTATGACCTTGCCGTGGTTGCTGCTGTAGATCCAGCTGTCCTCCAGACA
>CAZCFU010000230.1:0-2885 GCA_964498005.1 uncultured Oscillospiraceae bacterium
AAAGGCGAGTGATCTTACAGCACATCTCAAATGCTATAAGACCACTCGCCATGGTGCGGATGACGGGACTCGAACCCGTACGGCCGTGGGCCACTAGCACCTCAAGCTAGCCAGTCTACCAGTTCCAGCACATCCGCAGATAATGGCGCCGCCTCCATGAAAACATCTGCCTCTTGAAGTCAGCATAGCATATTATAGTGCGCAAAACCCCATTTGTCAAGAGCGCAGTTTTTATTTCCCTCCCACCTTTTGTGTTCATGTCCTCACCGGCGGCTCCCCCATTGGATCACTTCACAAAAGGCTGGCTTTTCCTGCGACGTTATGCTATAATGCCTAGGCGGTCAGTGCCCTAGCGGGCACTGGGCCGCCTATCTAAGACCGTATAGGAGCTATGACGCATGGAAAAACAGACGATAACGATCGGCCTGCCCAGGGCCCTGCTGTACTACCGTTACCGCACCCTCTGGCGCGCCTTTTTTCAGGGGCTGGGGATGGAGACGGTGGTCAGCGACCCCACAGACCGGGATATCCTGGAGCGGGGCACGGCACTGGCCATCGACGAGGCCTGCCTGTCCTTGAAAATCTACCTGGGCCACGTGGCGGCGCTGATCGGCAAGTGCGACTTCATCCTGGTGCCTCGGGTCAGTAACTTCGGCCGCCATCGGAGTATGTGTACCCGGTTCGAGTCCACCCCCGATCTGGTGCGCAACGTGTTCCGCAATGAACGGCAGAAGTTCCTCTCTTATGAGGTAGACGAGGAAACGAAAAAGAAAGGCGAAGAGGACGCCTTTGTGGAGATGGGCAAAGCCCTGGGCTGCACAGAGAAAGCGTGCCGGAAGGCCTACAAGAAGGCCAAAAGGGCGGAGCTCAGCCAGCACAAGGAGCGGGCGCAGAAGTATGAGCAGCTGTACAAGCGGGAGGGCATGAAGGTACTCATCGCCGCCCACAGCTACGTGGCCGAGGATCCGTATATGGGCAAAGCGGTCAGCGACTACCTCAGGCGGGTGGGGGTGATCCCCGTCCGGGCCGATCTTGTGGATCGGGAGGCGGCGCTGAAGCACAGCCGGGAGCTGTCCCCCACCTGCAAATGGGAGATCAACCGGGAGATCCTGGGCGGCATCGCCATGCACCAGGACGACGTGGACGGCATCATCCTGCTCAGCGCCTTTCCCTGCGGGCCGGACGCCATGGTCAATGAGCTCATCACCCGCCGGGTAAAGAGCGTGCCTATTTTGAACCTGGTGCTGGACAGCCAGAGCGGCACCGCCGGAGTGGAGACCCGGCTGGAGAGCTTCATCGACATCATCCGCTTTAAGGAGGGGAAGCTGTAATGGCCGAAGCGAAAAAGAGAAACGTCTCCTTCCCCCGGTACGCCGAATATAACTGCGCGTTCAAATACATCGTGGAGCAGGCCCTGGGGTGCAAATATGTCATGCCCCCCGCCCTCACCAAGCGCACCATGGAGCTTGGCACCAAGTACAGCCCCGACTTCGTCTGCACCCCCTTCAAAACCATGCTGGGCAGCATGATCGAGGCGCTGGAAGCGGGGGCGGACACCCTGCTCATGACCCACGGCCTGTGCCGACTGGGCTATTACGGGGAACTGCTGGAGCAGATCCTGCGGGATCTGGGCTATCAGTTCGACTTCATCAACCTGTCCGATTACGACATGAGCAAGAAAAAGGAGTATATCCGCATCGTCCGGCGTTTCAACCCCAAAGCCAATCCCGCCCGGTTCCTGACCCAGTTCATAGAGGGCGTGCGGATGGTGGAGTATCTGGACGACATCACCGCCGAATACTACCAGAACTGCGGCTTTGACGCCACCCACGGGGACTATAAGCGGGCCTACCAGGACTTCCTCACCGCCATGTACACTGCCCAGATCAAGAGCGACGTGGAGGCAGGCTACCGGGCCGCCAAGCGGGCGCTGCAAGCTGTCCCGCTGGACAAGCCCAAGCACCCCCTCCGGGTGGGCATTGTGGGCGAGTTCTACACCGCCATGGACGCCTTCTCCAACCTGGAGCTGGAACAGAAGCTGGCGGATATGCGGGTGGAGGTCCACCGCTGGATGAACGTGACCAACCAATTTTTGCGCTACGGCAGCGGGCAGAAAAATCTGCGGGTGAAGATCCAGGATCTGTGCCAGTACGATATGGGCCCCACCTCCACCGCCAACATCTGGTACGCCCGGGAGTGCGCCGACCGGGGCTTTGACGGGCTGATCCACATCAAGTCCGCCACCTGCACCCCGGAGATCGACGTGATGCCCGTGCTGCAAAATATCAGCGCGGACTATAAGATCCCCGTACTCTACCTGACCTATGACGCCCAGACCAGCGACGTGGGCCTGATGACCCGCCTGGAGGCGTTCTACGACATGATCGACATGAGAAAGAAGGTACTCTGAATTGGAACACGCGTATTTAGGCATTGACGTGGGCTCTATCTCCACCAAGGGCGTCATCATTGACAAGAAGAACAACATCCTCTCCAGCCAGTATATCTGGACCCAGGGCGACCCCATCGGCGCGGTAAAGGAGCTGGTGCGGCTGCTGGAGGGGCAGTTTGACAAGGGGAAGTATAAGATCGTGGCCACCGGTACCACCGGCTCCGCCCGCAAGCTGGTGGGCACCATCCTGGGCGCCACCATGGTGAAGAACGAGATCACCGCCCACGCGGTGGGCACCACCACCTTCTACCCCGATGTGCGCACCATTCTGGAGATCGGCGGCCAGGATTCCAAGATCATCCTGGTGGAAAACGGGGTGGCGGTGGACTACGCCATGAACACCCTGTGCGCCGCGGGCACCGGGGCCTTCCTGTCCAGTCAGGCCAAGCGGCTGGGCATTGAGGTGGAGGACATCGGCGACTACGCCCTGCGC
>CAZCFU010000231.1:0-2882 GCA_964498005.1 uncultured Oscillospiraceae bacterium
ATGGCTACCGAGGGCTTTTCCGCGATCACAATGCGGTACAAAAAAATCACTCCTTGAAAATGGTGAGCGGCCCCGAACTTTGTCGGGACCGCTCAGAAAATATTGATTGCCTTACACTCCGCTCCGAATTATAATGGGAGCGAAACAATTTCAAAAGGATGTGTTATACACCCATGAACAAGTACACAATCTTCCGTATGCCCGCCGAGGACGATGAAAACTACGATCAGCATGAGCTGGTTGGCGTAGAGTACGGCGAGGACATCTACGATGTGACGGACAGGTTGATTCAAACCGTTTGCGAGGATTTGTCCGAGAACCCCGAATATGCCCTATGCGATGTTGGTGCATATCCTCCCGATGATTTGGACGGGGGTGCTGATGCACCGTATCAGTATCAGATGAGCGGCATCGTATCACCGGCCTACGCTGAAACCAATACCGTTATTTTCTACGGAATTGCAGAAGTCGGAGAATAATTCAAGGCAAAACCCTTATTCGTCCTCTCCGTCCTCCAGCTCGTCCTCGGCATCGTTGTACTCGTCCTCGTCGCCGTAGTCGTAATCGTCCAGATCTGCGTCACCCTTGGTATCGGGCTTTTTCTTCTTGAATTTCAAGAAGTAGGCCGCGCCGCCCCCGGCCAGGGCCACAGCCAGGACCACCAGCAGAAGCCCGTTGCTGTCAGCCTTTTTCACCGGCTCCGGGTCGGCGTCCGGCTGCTCCGATTCCACCGGGGCGGACGGCTCCGGCTCCTTGCCCACGCACTCGGTCATATTCACCGCGCACAACGGGCAGGAGGTATTCACCGCCCCAGCGTGGCATTTGTCGGTGCAGGAACAGGCGGCGGGTTCGCCCTGCTCGATCAGCGCCGCCAGATCAGCCTCGTCCACCTTGTTCAAAAAGTAGGTCTGATACTGTTCCTCTTTCTCATTCACCGGGGCATCGTAGTCGATCACGATGTAGAAGATATTCCCATCCCGGCCCTCCACGGTGATGAACTGCTTGTGCGTGTCCTTATCGTACAGCAGGTCGCGGGTGGAGAACTCGCTGCCCTGGGACAACGGCTCCCCCGGCTGGGGGGTGGGCTGGGCAAACGGCTCGGCGGGCGGCTGGCCCTGCTCCACATCCTGCGGCGGGGTGGAACCCTGGCTCCAGTATTCCAGAACCTTGTCGCTCCCGTCCTCCGGCCCGCCGCCAGCAAAGGCGGTGACAGGCAGCATGGTACAGCACATCACCGCCGCCAGCACCATGGTCAGCAGGCGCTTACATTTCCCCATGGTCGGCTTCCTCCTGCTCCCCCGGGCGGGCGGCGTGGATGAGCGCGGCAAGCTGGTCCGGGTCCAGCCCCATGCTCCGCACCATACCGATGATGTCCAGGTTTTCCAGCTCGGTGCGCTGCTTGGTCAGCTCCGCCTGCCGCGCTTGCAGCTCGTCGATCTTGGCGGCGTTTTTCTGATACTCTGCGTTGATTTTCTTGATTTTGGGATTCATGGTGAAACAAACTCCTTTCATGGCTCCCGAAGTCTGCCAAATCCATAAAAATGGTTCTGCCAGTACGGGGTGTTGATGTTGGCGTAGGAAATGGGCGATCCACAATGTATCATCATCCCATTACCCACATAGATACCCACATGGGATGGCCTGTCGGGGTATGGCGCGTCATAGGTGCCGATGAAGAACACCAAATCGCCGGGTCTGGCGTTGGACCTGGACACGGGGGTGCAGACGTTTTCCAGCCCGATCACCCCCAGCCGCCCATAGTTCCAGCCGCTGTGATTGATGACCCAGGACACATAGCCGGAACAGTCGAAGGAAGTGGAGGGGTTGGTGCCGCCCCAAACGTAGGGGAAGCCTAAATATTTCTCCGCCTCTTTGAGCATGGCGGCGAACACTTCATCCTCCAATGCTTCCGGGGGCACGTCGTAGTCCAGATAATCCTCCCGCTGGGAAGCGTTTGAGTATTCGCTGATGGGAAACAGGTCCGGGCGGTTGCCCAGGGTAGCCATATAGGTGGCGTAAAGGTGCATCCCGTCTTCGTCCAGCACATAGATGGGCAGATGGGACAGGTTGAAATTGACCAGCTTCACCTTGCAGACGGCGTATTCATAGGGCTGGTCATTCTCGTCATAGCGGGTGGTGCGGGTTACGGTCTCGGTGAGGATGTACTGCCGCCCAAAGAGCATTTCCAGCGTGTCCCCCACATCCGCCAGCGTCCAACCGCCCTTGTGATACGCGTTGAGCAGGGAGATCAGCACATAGGGGTCGTGCCCTATCTCGTCCAGCTCAAATTGGTATTCGTCATGTCCGGGGTGCAGCGTGGCGTAGTTGTCCAGCTCGTTTTTCAATGCGGCCTCCATCCCGGAGTAAGCGGCCTCCGCGCCCAGCATATCCACGTCGGCGGAGGGATAGGTGGAGCTGCCCAGGCCGGACAGCACACCTTCCACCAGCACCGAGCAGGAGGACAGCCCATTGAGGAATACCGACACCGCCAGGAACAGCGCGACCACCAGGGCAAAGCCCTTTTTGTGCTTCCAGATGAAACTGCCGGTGGCCTTGGACTTCTCCGCCGCCTGTTTCGCGGCCTTGGCCGCATTTTCCATGGTGGCGGAAATGCTCTGGCCGGAACGCACCGAGGCGGCATACTGCTTCCTGATGGCCCGTTTCTGCTGCCACCGGGAGATGGGATTGCTGGAAAGCTGGGGGTTATCCTGGATGTGCTTTTGATAGAGGGCGTTCACATTGGCTTTCCCCATCCGCATCCGGGCTTTTTCTGCCTGTCGGTAGGGTTTCAGCTTTTGGGCGCGGCGGGAGTGCGCCGCCAGCCGTACACCGCCCTCGGCGGCTTCTTCCAGCCGGTGGGCGCTCTCCACCCCCACATTTTC
>CAZCFU010000232.1:0-2870 GCA_964498005.1 uncultured Oscillospiraceae bacterium
CGGTCTTGCCGTGGAACACGGGGACGATCTTCATGGTGGGCTTTTTCGCGGAGATATCCGCGTCGCCGGAACCGCTGTGGCCGATAATGCAGATGTCCTCGTCGAAGTCGATGGAATACATCTCGGACAGCTGGCCCATGCCGGCAATGGTCTTGAGGATAGACATAGCCATGGCCACCTTGATGTCGCCCTCCACCGCGCAGGCCACGCCCTGCTTGATGAGCATGGAGAAGGCGGGGATGAGCATACTGTCCAGCACGCCAGCCTTGCCCTGGGCAAAGCCGTCGTAGTGGGAGGCGATGAAGGCGATCTGCTCGTCCTTGACCCACTGCTCGAAGGCCACGACATACTTCGCCATGTCCCAGACCTTCTCGATGGTGCCGCCGCCCTCAATATCGAAGGTGTCCAAGATGTCCTGGGCCTTGGCCCGGATGGTATCCTCGTCGGTGATGTTGTCGGCTATGGCCCACATCTTCTCCCAGTCGAACTGCTTGGTGTACAGCCACATCCGGTGGTAGAGGTTGGTTTCGTCGATATACAGGTCCATCATGCCGGGATAGGGCCGTCCGATCTGGGCCAGGTTGGTGTCCCGGAAGCGGCGGCGCACCTGGGCGGCGCGGCACCAGTCCTCAATCTCGGCCTGCACCTGGGGGTCGCCGCCCTCCACCACGCCGGTGATGACGGCGTGGCGCTTGCCGGCCCGCTCCAGGTCGGCCACCATCTCGCCCACCGCGCCGCAGGCGTACAGCTCGCCCAGCCAGGTGGCGGTATCGGTGTTGGCGTAGTCCGGGGCCTTCTTCTTCTGGAGGTTGACCAGCACCACGGGCACGTCCAGGTCCCGGACGGCGGGGAGCATATTGTAGGACGTGGCGTAGGTCAGTAGCTGGAGGATTACCAGATCCACGTCCGCCGCGCGGAACTTGTCCCCCGCCGCCTGGGCCAGTTCCTTGGTGGTGACGATACCGCCGTCGATGAGCTCCACGGTGTCGGGGAGCGTTTTTTTGAAGTCGGCGTACTGCCCCTCGAATTCCGGCACCAGGGACGGGAACTGGGGCAGATATGCCCCCAGGGCGATGGCAAAAACGCCTACCCGGGCTTTGGTTTCCACTAACATGAGACGACCCCTTTCATCTGAATTGTTAAGTTACCCAACGCGGTGGCCTCGATGGGCAGGGCGATGACCTGCTTGCCCGTGGCTTGGGCGGTCAGATTGTTCAGAAACGCGTTCTTTGCCCCGCCGCCCACGATGTACAGTTTTTCATAGGCTTTCCCAGTGTTGGTCTCCAGCTCCCGAATGGCGTCCCGGTAGCTCAGCGCCAGGGAACGGTAGGCACAGCGGAAATAATCTCCCACCGTCTCGGGCTGTGCAGACAGCGCGTCGTCAAAGGCGGCCCTCATGCTCTCCGGGGCCAGGAAGCAGGAGGCGTTGGCGTCCACAGTTCCTTCAAAGGCGCTGGCCTCCGCTTCCGCCACAATATCCGGGAAGGGTTTGTCTGAGCACAGCTCGTCCCGCAGGCGGTTGACGATCCACATCCCCATGATGTTCTTCTGGTAGCGGATGTACCCCACGCCGCCCTCGTTGGAGTAGTTGGCGGCGCGGCTGTTTTCGCCCGTGAGGGCCGTGGGGGACTTCACCCCCAGCAAAGACCAAGTACCAGAGGAGATATAAAGCTGCTCTCCGTCCATGGGAATACCCTCTACGGCGGAGGCGGTGTCGTGGGTGGCGCACAGCACCACCTTGATGCCTTTGTATTCGCCCACCAACTTTCCCGGCTGGCTCAGGGCGGGGAACAGGGTTTCGGGAAGGCCCAGCCGCCGGACAATTTCCGGGTCAAATTTCCCGGTTTTGGCATTCACCAGTCCGGTGGTGGTGGCGTTGGTGTACTCCCGGGCCTTTGTGCCGGTGAGCTTCCACATCAGGTACTCCGGCACCATGAGGAAGTCGGTCACGCCCTCCAAGCGGCCCTTCTGCAAATCATCATAGAGCTGATAGACGGTGTTGAAGGGCTGGAACTGGCACCCGGTGCGGGCGTACAGCTCCTCAAACGGGACTTTTTCATGCACCGCAGGAATGACCGCTTCCGTCCTGCTGTCCCGGTAGGCATAGCAGGGCAGAACCTCCTCGTCCCCGTGCAGGAGCACATAGTCCACCCCCCAGGTGTCGATGGACAGGCTCTCGATCTCCGGGAACCGCCCCAGCGCCCGGTCGATGCCCGCCTTGACGTGGGTGAGGAGCGCGTCCATATCCCAAATCAGGTGGCCGTTTTCCTCCTTTACCCCGTTGGGGAAGCGGTAGACCTCCTCGGTTTGGATCGCGTCGTCCTCAAGCCAGCCCACGATGTGCCGTCCGGAGGACGCGCCGATGTCGATGGCGAGATAATGCAAATCAAAACCTCCCTCCTTTAATTTGTCCCAATCATACCATGGGCAAACCAAAGAAGGAAGGTCCTGCTTTGAGAAAAAAGTGTCCTATTTTGCAATACGGTAATGCCGGGGGGAAACACCGTAGGCAGCTTTGAAAATACGGTGAAAATAACTGGCGTTTTCATAGCCCACCGCAAGGGCCACATCATCTACATTCCTGCTTGTGGTTTTCAGGAGAAAGGCGGCTTGGCTTAGCCGCTTTCCCTGCAGCAGCTGGGTAAAGGTCTTCCCCGTCTGGGCGCGGGCCAGGCGGGACAGGCTGTAGATGTCGGTGTGAAGATGCCGGGCCGCTTCCGTCAGGCTGCCGTCGGTATAGTGGTTCTCCACATAGCGCAGCAGCTGTAAAATGGTATCCTCCCGTTCATCCCAATCCAGCTTGTCCGTATGGCTCAGCAGCTGGAGAAACAGCAGGGTCATGGTCATCTGGCTGACCTTGCGGCGGTTGG
>CAZCFU010000233.1:0-2854 GCA_964498005.1 uncultured Oscillospiraceae bacterium
GGTAGACGCCCAGAATATCACCCAGGGGTTTGCCCATCAGCAGCGCTGGGACGATGGTTCCGAAATAAGCCAGCAGGAACACCCACAGCTCCCAAAACCTCACTTTCTTTGCCAGCCACAGCACGCCCCACAAAGGCAGCACGAAAATGGCCTGGAGCTTGAAGGAGAAAGCCGCCCCCATCAGCGCAATGGCGGCTTTGTGCTTTTCATCCAGTGTCAAAGCGGCGGCGTGTATGGCCAGCGCGCCGTAGATCACATCGCACTGGCCCCAATAAGCCCCGTTGAGCACCACCGTGGGCAGCAGCAGCGCGGCCCCAAAGGCGATCAGGGGAGCGGCGCTCCCGACCCGTCCCCTCACGAGGGGACGGGTCAGCCGCAGACAGCCCCAGGCCAATACCACATCCCCCAGAATGGAAAACAGCTTGATAAGGTACAAATCGGGCACATCAGAGTAGGAGATGGCGGCCATAAAATAGAGATAGGGCACGTTGTAGTCCCCCACGCTGCCCGCAATGGCTTCAATGCCGCCGTTTGTTTTAAAATGCTTGTACCACTGACTTAAAAAGTCAATATAATCCAGGCTGGCGTGATCCAGGCACAGCGCCCGGATGAGCATGGCGACCCCGATGGGCAGAAGTGCCAGCAGCACCCAATCCGGACGGCGGCTCTCAAACCAGATCAGCGCCAGCGCCAGCACCGCGATGGCCAGCAGGGTCAGCGCCACAAACAGCCGGTCTCCCCCGCCGCCCAGCGTCAATCCGGCGCACATCCATACCGCCCCCGCCAGCAGCGCGCCGCCCACCGCGCCGCATATCGGCGGCAGGCGCTTTCTCCATACATTATTCATGAACTCACCTCCGGCTGCCTGCTTTCTCTCACAGTGCCATACATCATACCACAGCCGCCCACACTTTTCCAGCCCAAATTCAAGCCCTATATCTACGGTAAAAAGCGGCAATTTCCATCCTACAGTGGTTGACATTTTTTCCGCAAAGCCTTATGATGAAGAGAACTTGTATCCAATGAACTGGAGGATTTCATCTATGTGCGGTTTTACCGGCTTTGTCTCCCGCTCCGCCGCCCCTGACGCGAATGCCCTGCGGGCCATGGGGGACACCATCCGCCACCGGGGCCCCGACGGCGAGGGCCACTATATCGACGATCACTGCGGGATCGCCCACCGCCGCCTGTCCATCATCGACCTAGCCACAGGCGACCAGCCCATGTACAGCCCCGATGGGCGGTACGTCATCGCCTACAATGGCGAGGTTTACAATTTCAAACTCCTGCGGGAGGAACTTATTGCCGCCGGCCACACCTTCCAGACCACCTGCGACACCGAGGTAGTGCTTCACGGTTACATGGAATGGGGCGCCGAGGTGCTGAAAAAGCTGCGGGGTATGTTCGCCTTCGTCATCTGGGATAAGGAGAAAAAGGAGCTGTTCGGTGCCCGGGATCCCTTTGGCATCAAGCCCTTTTACTATGCCCAGATGGGGGATCTGTTCTTCTTCGGCTCCGAGTGCAAAAGCTTTCTCCCCCACCCCGGCTTCCAAAAAAAGCTGAATCCGGCGGCGCTGAAGCTCTACCTCACCTTCCAGTATTCCGCGCTCAATGAATCCTTTTTCAAGGGCGTGTACCGGCTGCTTCCCGGCCACTATCTCATTCATCGGGATGGACACACGGAATTCGCCTCCTACCACTCCTTCTCCTTCGATCCTCAGCCCATGTCCCTGGAGAAGCGGGCGGAGCAGATCCGGGAGGTGGTCACTGAATCGGTAGAGGCCCACCAGATCAGCGATGTGGAGGTGGGATCCTTCCTGTCCGGCGGCATCGACTCCAGCGTCATCGCCGCCCTGTCCCGGCCGGACAAGACCTACTCCGTAGGCTTTGAAAACAAGGACTTTGACGAGACCGGCGAAGCCAAGGCCCTTTGTGAGGAGCTGGGCCTGCGCAACATCTCCAAGACCATCTCCGCCGAGGAGTTTTTTGACGCCCTGCCCTCCATCCAGTACTACGCCGACGAGCCCAACGCCAACCTGTCTACGGTTCCGCTGTACTTCCTGTCCAAGCTGGCGGCCCAGGATGTGAAGGTGGTGCTGTCCGGCGAGGGGGCGGACGAGCTGTTTGGCGGCTATATCACCTACCACACCACCCGTCCGTACCGGGCATACCGCAAGGCCCCCCTGGCCTTGCGGAAGGCTGTGGCCGCCTGGGCAGCCAAGCGGCCGCCTTTCCACGGCCAGGGCTTCCTCACCAAGGCCGCCAAGGGCATTGACCAGACCTTCGTGGGTCAGGCGTTCATCTTCGACAACGACGAGGCCGAGCGGGTGCTCTCCCCCGCCTACCGCAGTGAACTCACTTGGCACGACGTCACCGAACCCTACTTTGAGGCGGTGGAGGGGGCCGACGACCTGACTAAGATGCAGTATCTTGACCTCCACCTGTGGCAGCCGCTGGACATTCTGCGCAAGGCCGACCGCATGACCATGGCCAACTCCCTGGAGCTGCGGGTGCCCTATCTCGACCGGGAGGTTTGGGCGGTGGCCCGGGCTGTTCCCAGCTCCCAGAAGATGCGGGGCAAGACCATGACCAAGTATCCCCTGCGCATGGCGGCGGTGCCCCTGCTCCCCGACGACTGGGTGAAGCGGGACAAGAAGGGCTTCCCCGTTCCCTTTATCGCATGGTTGCGGGAGGAAAAGTACTACAATTGGGCCAAAGATTTGATCAACCAGAGCTATGTGGCGGAATTTTTTGACCAAAAATATCTGTTGGAGCTGCTGGAGCGGCACTACTCCGGGCAGGCCCGCACCCACCGCAAGCTGTACACGGTGCTGTCCTTCCTGATCTGGTACCA
>CAZCFU010000234.1:0-2853 GCA_964498005.1 uncultured Oscillospiraceae bacterium
TCAGCATCTTGGCGATGCCGTACACCATGGTGTAGCCCAGGGCGATGATGGCGTACACGCTGCCCAGGCTGATGCCGTTGATCAAGTGGTTGAGGAAGATCAGCAAGGGTACTCACCTCGTCTCTTATTTCTGGAAAGGCCGGGAGGGCTGCCGGGGCGCGGCAGCCCTCCCGGGCGGTATCTGGTTGAATCAATCCATTCCGACGTAAGCGCCGTCCTGGATGTACATACCCTTGGGGCTCTTGGTGACGGTGCCTTCGGCGCTCCAGGTCATGTTCTCGCCGGTCAGGCCGTTGAAGGTCATGGAGGTAAACTTATTGATGAGGATGTCGCACATATCGCTGGCGCTGGTCTCGGAAGCGACGTTCTCATCCTTCAGCGCGTTGTAGATGGCGTACACACAGTCATAGGCGTCGGCGGCGAACTGGTTGGGCACGTCGCCGCACTTCTCCTGATACTTGGCGACGAAGGACTTGGTGGCCTCGTCCTCAGAGTCGGCGTTGAAGGGGGTCAGCAGCATGACGCCCTCGGCCAGGGAGGTGTCAAAGCCGTCCACGGACAGGATGCCGTCCATGCCGTCCACGCCGAAGTACTTGGGAGCATAGCCCATGGCGTTGGCCTGGGTCAGGATCAGGGCGTTGGGGCCGTAGTAGGTGGGCAGATAGATCAGATCCGCGCCGCTGTTTTTAGCGTCGTTGAGCTGCACGGAGAAGTCGGTCTGGCTGTCCTCGGTAAAGGTGGTGGCGGACACAATGTTCAGGCCCAGCTCGCCGGCCTTGGCCGCGAAGCTGTTGTAAATGCCCACGGAGTACACGTCATCGTTCTTATAGATGACGGCGATCTTCTCACCCAGCTTATTGTCGCTGATGTACTGGGCGGAGGCGCTGCCCTGGTTGGGGTCCACAAAGCACATCTGGAACACATTGTCACGCCGCTCGATGTCCACGGAACCGGTCAGGGGGTTGGTCACGCCGCCGATGACGTCGGTGGAGGAGGCGGACGGGGTCAGGTAGAACATATGGTCCGCGTTGCTCTCAGCGGCGGTGGCGGCGCCGGGGGTAGAGGTGACGGAGCCCAGGAACACCTGCATACCCCAGTCCTTCAGGGTGTTGTAGGCGTTGACGGACTTCTCAGGGTCGTGGGCGTCGTCCTCATAACGCAGCTCGAACTGGATGCCGCCCAGGGCGTTGATCTCCTCCACCGCGATCTCCGCGCCGCCCTTGGCCGCGTTGCCGTAGATGGCCGCGCCGCCGGTCAGGGGGCCCACGCCGCCGATCTTGATGGTGGCCGCGCCGCTGTTCCCACCCTCATTGCCGACGGACTGGCTTTCCTTACTATCATTGCCGGGGTTACTGGCATTGCTCTCCTTGTTGGAACAGCCGGCCAGCAGGCTGAAGCACATGGCGCCCGCCATGAGCAGAGCCGCAAGATTCTTCTTTTTCATTCTGGTTTCCTCCTATATTGGTATGCCGCGGATCTCTAAACATCGAAGGGGGCACGATTGCGCCCCCCAGATTGTTGACAATTATATACTCACAGACCGCGGCTGTCAACCGTCAAACATGACAATGACCGTCTGTGGCAGACGGCCATTGTGTTGTATTATGACGGATATTTGTTCTTAAATCACGAATCCACCGTTGGGCGCCAGCACCTGCCCTGTGATGAAGGACGCCTCATCCGAGGCCAGGAAAGCGATGGCGGCGGCGGCCTCCTCCGGCGTGCCGATGCGGCCCAGTGGGGTCTCGTCCGCCAGGGCGGCCATGTCCGACCGGGAGAGATGGGCATTCATGTCGGTATCGATCACCCCGGGGGCCACGCAGTTTACCCGAATATTGGAAGGGCCAAGCTCCTTGGCCAGCGCCTTGGTGTAGGCGATCACCGCCCCTTTTGTGGCGGAATATGCCGCCTCGCAGGAGGCCCCTACCTGCCCCCACATGGAGGAGACGGTGACAATGGAGCCCGACTTGCGGCCCAGCATATGGGGCAGCGCCGAGCGGCAGCAGTGGTGGACGCCGTCCACATTGACAGCAAATAATCGCCGCCATTGTTCCTCGTCAATTTGACTGATAAGCCCCCCATGAGAAATGCCGGCAGCGCAAACCAAAATGTCAAGTTGACAAAATTTTTCTAACACATTGTCAACCATCCGGCGCACTTGTCCCTCATCGGCCACATCCGCCCGGACGGCCATAACGGGCACGCCCAGCCGGGACAGCTCCTGAGCCAGCTCCTGAGCCCTGGCTTCGTTCTTGTCATAGCCCACGGCCACTCCCCAGCCCTTCTGGGCAAACAGACGGGCGGCGGCGGCCCCAATCCCCCGGGAGCCCCCGGTGATCAGCGCGTATCTCATGTCGATCCCCCCTCATATTTTTCACGGATTCAGTATAACATGGAAAAAAACTCTTGACAAGCGGCATTGGCATGGCTATAATGTATTTGTTCCGCTCGTCGGGTGCGGAACACAGAATATTTGGACGATTAGCTCAGCTGGTATGAGCATCCGCTTGACGTGCGGGAGGTCACAGGTTCAAGTCCTGTATCGTCCACCAAAAATCCGCTTGAAATCGCAAGGTTTCAGGCGGATTTTCTTGTTTTCGGAACTTTTTGGCGTGTTTCACTTTTTGCGCTTTCTCCTTGACCACAGCTTTGACCACAGACAGGAAAAATTCTGCCCCCGGCTGGGGGCAGGGCGAGGGCATTGAGAGATCGTCTCTTTATGATTTATGCGTGGTAGTTTTGTCCTCATGGCTGGTTCCAGACTTCCTCGCCCCCCTTGCTTTTTTCTGTCCCGCCAGCGCCATGGCCGCTTCCCAGTTCCCTGCAGCGGCCAGCCGCTTTGCTTCTGCGATT
>CAZCFU010000235.1:0-2848 GCA_964498005.1 uncultured Oscillospiraceae bacterium
CGGCCCCGGTAGCCGCCCGCGCCCACCCGGCGGCTTCCGCCCCGGCTGTAGCGCCTGCGGGCCTTCCGCTTAGGCAGCACCACCGTCAGAAAAAAAATCAGCGTCAATGCCAGCACCACGCCCGTCGCCGCCAGCGCCTTCACCCACCATTTCCCCCAGTACTCCTGGATCTGCTGGACGGTGTACAGGAAGTTGGAGCGCTCCACGCTGTCCATCGCCACCATGTCTAACGTGCCGTAGGTGACGCCGTCATACTGAAAGGTAATGGTGCCCAGCTTATCCCCGGCGGTGACGGGGGCCTCGATGGACTCAGGCAGATCCACCACCAGCTCCGCCCGCTTGGGGTCGTAGTCCGAGGGCATGGTGGCCTCGATCTTCCCCACCGGCTGGGTCATCACGTAGTCCGCCTCGTCGGACAGGGTGACGGCCACCTCCCGCAGGACATTCTCGGTGTCCTGATCCAGCAGGGTGATCCGGTGGAAGTTGTCAAAGGCCCACTCCAGCAGGCGCTTGCTCTCGGAGAAGGAATATTTGTGCCCGGTGCCCTCCTCGTCCTCGGTGCCCAGCACCACGCAGTAGAAGGTGCGGCCCAGCTCGTCCACGGCGGCGGAGGCCAGGCAGCGCCCCGCCTCGCCGGTGTAGCCCGTCTTGATGCCGATGGCTTTGGAGTATGTATAGCCCGCGCCGGCGTAATAGCCGGTCAGCAGGCCGTTGGAGCTGAAGATGGTCCGGGACTCCTGGAGATTGGTGGCCGGGAGCTCATAGGAGGGGGAGCGGACGATGGAGCGGAAGGTCTCATTCTCCATGGCGGCGGAGGCCATGAGGTAGATGTCATAGGCGGTGGTGTAGTGCTCCGGGTCGTGGAGGCCGTGGGGGTTGGCGAAGTGGGTATCCTCCATGCCCAGCTCCTGGGCCTTGGCGTTCATCCGGGCCACGAACTCCGCCGAGGTGCCCGCCACCGCCTCGGACAGGATGTTGCACGCCTCATTGCCGGAGGGCAGCAGGTCGCAGTAAAGCAGATCCAATATGGTCAGCTGCTCCCCCGCCTTGATGCCCGCGGTGGAGCTGTCCCAGGGCAGATCCACCGCCTGGGCGGAGGCGGTGACCTGGGTGCTCAGGGAGATCTCACCCGCCGCCACCGCGTCCAGCACCACCAGAGAGGTCATAATCTTGGTGATGGAGGCGGGGTACGTCCGCTGGCGGGCGTTGAACTCGTAGAGTATCTCACCGCTGTCCCCGTCCACGATGATGACGGCCCGGGCCTGAGGCTGGGGATCCTCCAGCGCCAGGGCGGGACATACCAGGGACAGGGCCATGAGCCCCGCTAAAAGCAGAGAAAGAAAACGATATTTTTTCATAGGAATCTCCTGTCAGTTATGTTATAATAGGAAACAGCCCTGCGGGGAGGGCCCGAAGCGTAACGCGGATGTCGGATAAAACGGTCATTCCGTCACAGGCGCGCGGCGCCGTTATGACAGAAGCATGAAGTCAAAATAATGACTGCTCACAGTTATTATATCAGAAAGTTTTTCCCCGCGCAACTGGGGAAAACAGGCTTTTGCGGATAAGGAGGGAGCAATATGCGCCTGACACGGCCAGGCCGCCGGATGGCAGCGCTCATCATGACGGCTGGGGCCGTCATGAGCCTGTGCTTCGCTCAGCGAAGCACAAAAATGACTTCTCTCCCGGCGCTTCCCCACGATCCGCCCGCCGTGGTACAGACCTCAGAGGCCATGGCCTCCGGCGCCCGGGTGGACATAAACACCGCCGGACTGGACGAGCTGATGACCCTGGCCGGCATCGGCGAAGTCCGCGCCCAGGCCATTCTGGACGATCGGGAGGCCAACGGCCCCTACCGCTACCCGGAAAACCTGATCCGGGTGAAGGGGATCGGAGAGGGCATTCTCGGCCAAATTCTGGATCAAATCACAGCAGGAGGTGAAGGCGATGCCCAGGATCTTAGTGGTTGACGACGAGCGCGTCATGGTAAAAGGCATCAAATTCAATTTGGAAAACGAGGGCTATCAGGTTGACACCGGCTCCGACGGCGAGGAGGCGGTGGACAAGGCCCGCATGGGGCAGTATGACCTTATCATATTGGATCTGATGATGCCCAAGATCGACGGCTTGCAGGCGTGCATGAAAATACGGGAGTTCTCCAATGTGCCCGTCATCATGCTCACGGCAAAGGGCGAGGACACGGACAAGATCATCGGCTTCGAGTGCGGAGCGGACGACTATATCACCAAGCCCTTCAACATCCTGGAGCTGAAAGCTCGAATTCGAGCGTTACTCCGCCGGGCGGGGGCCGCCGCCCAGCAGCAGCGGGAGGCCGACCGGCTGACCCAGGGGAGCATCACCCTGGATCTGTTGGAGCGGGCCGCCTGGCGGGACGGCGAGCCCGTGGACCTGACCGCCAAGGAATTCGACCTGATGGTGCTGCTGATGCAGAATCCGGGCCGGGTGTACAGCCGGGAAAACCTGCTGAATCTGGTGTGGGGATACGAGTATATCGGGGAGTTCCGCACGGTGGACGTGCATATCCGCCGCCTGCGGGAAAAGCTGGAGCCCGATCCCGCCAATCCGGAGCATATTCTGACCAAGTGGGGCGTTGGCTACTATCTGGCAAACAACGCGTAAGTAAAAGGGGGGTAATATATGGCCGAGGCAAAACAGCGCGGGAAGGCAGTCCCCTTCTACCGCAGCATCCAGGCCAAATATGCCCTGACCTACCTGCTGGTGGTGGCGGCCATCCTCATCGTGCTGAACACCTACCCCGTGCTTATGGCGGAAAACATGGTGTTCACCTCCAAGGAGAGCACCCTGAAGCGGCAGGCGCTGGTCATCG
>CAZCFU010000236.1:0-2831 GCA_964498005.1 uncultured Oscillospiraceae bacterium
GAAAATCTCTCAATAAGTCCTGATGATGTGATTGAAGCTGTAAAAGCCCAGAATGCCCAAGTGTCTGGTGGACAATTTGGTGGAGCTCCAGCAATCCCGGGTCAGGAACTTAACTTCGTGATCAATGCCGGAACAAGATTACGAACCGTAGATGAATTTAAAAATATTTTGCTGCGTGGAGATGAAAACGGTGCGATAGTACGACTTGCCGATATCGCCAGAATAGAGCTTGCCGCAGAAAACCCGGCAGAATTTATACGGTTTAATGGAAAACCGGCGGCAGGGTTTGGCATTGGGCTTGTGCCTGGCGCTAATGCGCTGAAAACAGCTGAAATTGTAAAAAAAGAATTAGCGTCTTTGGAACGTTTTTTTCCAGACGATCTTAAGATTGTTTATTCATACGATGGCACGCCTTTTATTCAGAATTCCATTGCTGAAGTTTGTAAAACCTTGCTTGAAGCTGTCTTTCTTGTTTCACTTGTCATGTTCATATTTATGAGAAACTGGCGTACGACGCTAGTGCCGGTGTCTCTTTTGCCTGTCATTTTGTTTGGCGTTTTTATAATATTGCTAATTGCAGGTTACTCAATCAATATAATAACCCTCTTTGCGATTGTCCTGGCTATAGGATTGCTTGTAGATGACGCTACTGTGCTTGTTGAGAACACGGACAGAATAATGACGGAATATGGCCTGGATCCTGAGCTTGCGATATTGCAATCGATGCGTCAAATTTCCAGGACTCTTATAGGAATTACAATTATACTTATTGCTGTCTTTTCACCACTTTTATTTTTTCAGGGATCAACAGGAGTTATCTACCGTCAATTATCAATAACATTAATAATAACTATGTCTCTTTCTTTGTTATTTACCATTATTTTTGGGCCTGTATTTTGCTTAACATTTCTTAAATTGATGATCAGTAAGGACACGAAAAATGATGTTTATAGCATCTCTCTACATCCATCTAACGCAAACAAAATTATCCACACATATTCAAATATGCTCAACACGGTTATTTCTCACCAGAGCTTTTCTCTGATTATCTATACGATATTTTGTTCTTCTCTCGTATTAATTGCCTGTTATCTTCCATCAGGTTTTCTTCCCATGGAAGATCAGGCAAGAATGTTCGCAACTGTAACATTACCCTCAAACTCAAGCTTGGAAAGGACATCAAATATTCTTGCCGGTATGGAAGATTATTTTATGAAAAATGAAGGAGATACCGTAGAAAACATCCTAACAGTTGTAGGTAGAGGTTTTAGCGTAAATGGACAAAATACTGGAGCCCTGTTTATCAAATTAAAGGATTGGGCACAGCGTGATTCCCCAGATCACCAAATTGTATCTATTTTAAAACGCGCAAGAGAGCATTTTCATGGCATGCCTCAAGCCTCCATAAATGTTTTTGCGCCGCCGGCAGTACCTGAGCTTGGCAATGCCCAGGGTTTTGATTTCATTCTTCAGGATCGCGGGAACATCGGACATGAGCGCCTTGTTAATGCAAAAAATGATTTCATGGCCAATATGAGAAACAATCCACATCTTGCAAATATGCGTATTGCAGGACTGGATGATGTCGATCAATACAAGATTGATGTAGATAGAGAAAACGCACTGGCTTATGGAGTATCACCTGCGACTATCAATACAGCCCTGGATGCTCTGTGGGGCTCTACCTATATTAACGATTTTATGGATAACGGACGCACAAAAAAAGTATATTTGCAAGCAGATGCTCCATTCCGTATGGCGCCAGAAAATTTCAGTCATTTCCATGTCCGTAATGACAAAGGCAATATGGTGCCTTTTTCGGCTTTTTTAACAGGCTCTTACCAAAAAGGTCCAATGCGGATTGAACGCTATAATGGCATCCCTGCTATTGAAATATTAGGAGAAGCGGCTTCGGGTTCCAGCAGTGGTGCAGCCATGAAAGCAATTGAAGATATTTCAAGAAATTTGCCAGATGGTGTTGATTGGGCGTGGACTGGTATCTCATTACAGGAAAAGATGGCAACAGGCCAGAATATCTGGATATATTTTATTGCTATAGTTATTGTCTATTTATGTCTCGCAGCCCTGTACAGCAGCTGGACTCTTCCTGTTACAATTTTACTAATAATTCCAGTAGGAGCCTCTGGAAGTTTTATTTCTGCCTGGATGTGTCATTTAAATAATGATATTTATTTTCAGATCGGAGTGTTAACTATAATAGCGTTGGCTTCCAGGAATGCTATTTTTATAATTGAATTTGCGAATGAGCTGGTCAATTCAGGTAAAAACCCAATGGAAGCAATTAGACAGGCATCTTGCGAACGCATAAGACCAATCTTGATAACATCATTAACATTCATTGCTGGTATAATACCTATGGTTTTCAGTCATGGAGCTGGAGCTGGTGCACAGCAAACCCTGGGTATAGTTATTGTAGGTGGCATGTTGTCAACGGGAATACTTATTCCATTTTATACTCCTTTATTTTATATTCTCTTAAAAAAATATTTATTACGAATTAAGTCTTAAAAATGTATATAGCTGATGAAAACATTTCACCAGCATACAATTTTATAAATTATAAGGTAACACACATTTCCTAAAAACGGTAAATAGCGAGATTTAAAAACCCATTATATGGCATGGCGTTCATTCCAAAAAGGAATTGACGCCTTTTTGTCTTTTAAAGTCCAATAACCCCTATTCCTATCCAGCAATTTTAGGGTGTGTCGTCATTTGATTTTAACCCAAATAGCTATGTAGCGGATATGGACAACAGCCAGAAAAGATGCGGTATTTTTCGCATACCGGGTGGCCACCCCACGCCATTG
>CAZCFU010000237.1:0-2812 GCA_964498005.1 uncultured Oscillospiraceae bacterium
GCACGGCCCGAAACGTGGCCATGTACATCATCCGGGAGATGACCCAGCTCTCCCTTGCGGAGATCGGCCAGCAGTTCGGCGGCCGTCACCATTCCACGGTGCTCAACTCCATCAACCGGGTGGAGAAGATGATGAAGGACAAACCGGAGATGAGCGAGATCATCCGGGACATCACCAACGCGGTGAACTCGGCGTATTGACAACGCATTGTCACGCTACGCCTGTTCGCAACGCGCGGCTTCCTTTCGACTCGAGCAAAACCCATCCGGGCCCTTGGCCCTCCTTGGGCTTTTGCTCTCGCTCCAGTCCATCCGCGCTGCTCACGACGGCTCCGCGCTTCTTATCTTCCACATTTTTGCGGCCTGTGCTGTGGAAGTCTGTGCAAGTATCAAAACAGCTCTACCTTCATTCTCATCCTGTGCAGATTTTGTGGAACCCCCTGCGGACGCTCAAAGGCCCGTCGTTTCAACCACTTTATCAAGTTTTCCACACCCCCCACACCCCCTACGGACTACTACGAATTTTAAACCCTTCCTCTCCTTGCGGAGGAGGGAGAAAGGAACCTCCTATGAAATTTTCCTGTGAAAAATCCATCCTTCAATCCGCTGTCACCACCGCCGGCCGGGTGGTAGCTCCCAAGAGCTCCATCCAGGCGCTGGAGGGCGTGCTGGTGGAGGCAGAGCGGGACGGCCTGCGCCTGAGCGGCTACAATCTAGAGACCGGTATCATCACCAGCGTCCCCGCCGACGTGACGGAGGAAGGGGCCATCGTCCTGTCCGCCCGGCTGTTCGGCGAGATACTCCGCCGTATGCCGGACGACGTGGTATCCATCATCGCCGATTCCTCCTGCTCCGTCCACATCCAGTGCGGCCCCACCTCCTTCGACATCATGGGCAGCAGCGACGAGGACTTCCCCGAGCTGCCCTCCGTCAGCGACGGAGCCGGCCTGACCATCACCCAAAGCGACCTGCGCGCCATGATCGGCCAGACCATCTTCGCCGTCAGCGACAATGAGAGCCGCCCCATCCACACCGGCGCCCTGTTCGAGGCGGACGGGGAGGAGCTGACCATGGTGGCGGTGGACGGATACCGTCTGGCCCTGCGCCGGGAGAAGCTGCTCGGCCAGGAAAGGGGAGGCAAACTGTCCTTTGTAGTACCTGGGGCGGCGCTCAGCGAGGTGGAGAAGATCTGCGCCGACAGCGACGAGCCGGTGACCGTCACCCAGGGAGACCGCCACGTCACCTTTGAGATTGGCGGCACCCTGCTGGTGGCCCGCCGGCTGGAGGGGGAATTTCTGAACTACCGCCAGACCATCCCCCAGAACAACGCCGTCGTGCTGGAGGCGGAGTGCGCCGACCTCCAGCGCTCCATCGACCGGGCTTCCCTTATCATCAACGAGAAGCTGAAAAGCCCCCTGCGGTGCAAGTTTGACGAGGGGGTGCTGTCCATCACCTCCAAGACCGCCATCGGCGCGGCCTTTGATACCTGCCCCATCACTGGGGACGGCAAGGGGCTGGAGATCGGCTTCAATAACCGCTTCCTGATGGACGCGGTGAAGGCCGCCCCCGCCTCCACGGTGCGGCTGGAGCTGAACACCGCCACCTCCCCCTGCCTGATCCTGCCCAAGAAGGGGGAGCGGGACAACTTCCTGTATATGGTGCTCCCTGTCCGTCTGCGTGCTTCGGAGTGATTTCAATGAGTGAAGAACATATTAAAATCAACACAGAGTTTATCAAACTGGACGCCCTTTTAAAGTTCGCCGGACTGGTGGAGACGGGCGGCGAGGCCAAGCTGGCCATCCAAAACGGCGAGGTCACCGTGAACGGCGAGCCCTGCGCCATGCGTGGCAAGAAGCTGCGCCCCGGTGACCGGGTGGAGCTGGACGGCCAGACGCTGGTGGTGGAATGACCGTCGACCAGATCTCGCTGGACTTCTTCCGCAGCTACGTCCACGGGGAGGCCCAATTCCACCCCGGCGTGAACGTGATCGTGGGGGAGAACGCCCAGGGAAAGACAAACCTGCTGGAGGCCATCGCCTATCTGTCGTCCGCCTCCTCCCACCGGGCACGGTATGACCGGGAGCTGATCCGGCACGGTGTAGACCACGCTTTTATCAAAGGCCGGGTCACCGCCCACGGACGGGAGCTTGTCCTGGAGGCCGACCTCCACCGGGGGGCGCGGCGGCAGCTGCGCTCCAACGGGGTAAAGCTGAAAACAGCAGGTGAACTTTCCGGCTTATTAAACACTGTGTTGTTTTGCCCGGAGGATCTATACCTTATCCGGGAGGGGGCGGAGGCAAGGCGGCGCTTTCTGGACAGCTGCATCTGCCAGCTCCGCCCCCGGTACGCCCAGGCGCTGTCGGAATACAAGCGGCTGTACCAGCACAAGACCCGCATTTTGAAGGACAGCGAGCAGTACCCCGGCCTGCTGGACACGCTGGACGACTTCTCCCTGCGCATGGCCCAGTGCGGGGCGGTGTTGATCCACTATCGGGCCCATTTTGTCAAGCGCCTGGTGGAGACCGCCCCCGCCATCCACGCCGACTGCTCCGGGGGACGGGAAAAGCTGGCCCTGCGGTATGAGACGGTGTCCACCGTCACCGACCCGGAGGCCAGCCCGAAAGCCCTCCTGCCCCAGCTTTTGGCCCACCAGGAGGCCCATCGGGAGGCGGAGATCGCGTCCCGTACCTGTCTGTCCGGCCCCCACAAGGACGAGCTGGCGGTGGAGATCGACGGAAATTTGGCGAAAGCCTATGCCTCCCAGGGCCAGACCCGGACGGCGGCGCTGGCGCTGAAGCTGGCGGCCCGGGACAT
>CAZCFU010000238.1:0-2807 GCA_964498005.1 uncultured Oscillospiraceae bacterium
GCTGTACCTCTGTTCTTTTTTATCGACCTGTAGTATATTAAACTTAAGACTTTTCTCCAATGTTTTTGTAAAGGGGAGGGAATATTCCTTGACTCAAATCATTACCGTCACCAATCAAAAAGGGGGCGTGGGCAAAACCACCACCGCCGCCGCCCTGGTATCCGGCCTCCAGCAGCGCGGGGCCAAGGTCCTGGGCATCGACCTGGATCCCCAGGGCAACCTGGGCTTCAACCTGGGGCTGGATATCGGCTCGGGGAGTACCGTCTACGACGTGCTCCAGGGGAGCTGTCCCATCGAGCAGGCCATCCAGTCCACGGAGTATGGCGACATACTGCCCTCGGACATCATGCTGTCCGCCGCCGATGTGGAGTTCACCATGCCTCGCCGGGAGTTTTTGCTCACCGACCAGCTGTCCGGCATACGCTCCCGGTACGACTTCATCATCATCGACACGCCGCCTGCCCTGAACATCCTCACCGTCAACGCCTACGTGGCCTCCGACGGGCTGATCGTCCCCATGGAGGCGGAGGTGCTCAGCCTGGTGGGCATCACCCAGCTCCAGGAGACCATCGAGACCGTGCGCTCCACCTACAATCCCCATTTGAAGGTGCTGGGCATCCTGGTCAACAAGTTCAACGGACGGCTCACCCTGTCCAAGGACATCCTGGAACTGGCCCAGGAGGTAGCCGAACAGCTGGGCAGCCAGGTGTTCCAGGCCAAGATCCACCGGGGCGTGGGCGTGGCCATGGCTCCCGCCCACGGGCAGAGCGTGCTCACCTATCAGCCCGACTCCCGTCCCGCCCAGGACTTCCTGGAGATCGTGGACGCGGTGGCCGGAGAGCGCTTCCCGCGGCCCAAGCAGTCATTCAAGCAGAAATATATCTCCAAATTCTTCAACTAAGTTTTTTAAGTAAGGAGTATTAGCATCATGGCATCCAAGAACGACAAAACCACCAAGACCGCGCGGGTAATGAACCTGCTCAGCAAGAAGCCCGATCCCGCCGCCTCCCCCGAGGAGGCCGCCGCGCCCGCCGCCCAGACCCCCATCGCCGCCTCCATGGCCCCGGACGCCGCCGTATCGGTGCAGATCAAAAACGCCCTGGAGGACGCGTTGGAGGGCGAGATGGCCCCGCGGCAGCCCGAACCCGCGCCTCAGCCTGAGCCCGCCCCTGTCCAGGCGGCCCCCGCGCCGGAGCCCATCCAGGCCGCCCAGCCGGAGCCGGAACCCGTCCAAGCCACCCAGCCCGAACCCGCGCCCGCCGCTCAGCCCGAGACGGAGGAGGCCGCCAAGTGGAATGAGTCCCACCTCCCCACCTTCCCCGGCTACATGAACGTCATGCAGGTGCTGGTGGAGGAAAAGGCCCCCAAGTATGTGCAGATGTTCGGCCTGTGCAGCTGTGAGCGCTGCATGGAGGACGTAAAGGCCATCACCTTGAACCACCTGCCCCCCAAGTATGTGGTGCTGGAGCGGGGCGATATGGTCCCCCGGCTGACGGTGTACGAGAACAAGTTCAGCAGCGACATCACGGCCCAGCTGCTCCAGGCCTGCAAGCTGGTCATGGAGCGCCCCCACCACGGCCGGGAGTGACCCGATGGAAAATCTCTGGCGGATTTAAACAATCCGCCAGAGATTTTTTTGTCCCAAAACCAGCTTTTATCCCGTCAGGTCGCGGGCGCTTCCGTCTCGAGCGGCTCACCCTGCCTGGGATAGGGATTGGTAAGCTGTTCCCAAAGGGTATTTACATTTTCCATACAGATAAAGTAGACGCTGGTCATCATATTGTCCGGAATGCCCAGCTCCTCGGCCAGGGCGGTGATGCGCTCCCAGTCCGCCGCCTCATAGCTGAGCACCAGCTCATACAGCTTGCCGCAGCGCCCCTCGCGGCGGAGCAGGGCGGCCTTGATCTCGTCGGCCACCGGCACCTCGGACAGGATATCCTCCAGGGGGGCGTCGATGAGGTAGTTCAGGGTAGAGAACATACCCATCAGATAGCCCTCTGATTTGGAGATGGGCATATCCTTGGCGTAGTTCATCAGCTCGCTGCAGAAGTTGGCCCGCATAAAGGAACGCTTCAGGAACTCCTCCGAGCCGGGATCCGTCTCGTTTTCCGCGTTGCTGGCGCTGAGCAGATAGATCCACTGCTTCAGCTGGCCCAGGCCGAGAGTCATAATGGCCTGCGTGATGGTGGTGGCCCGGTGGCGCAGCGCGAAGTAGGCGGAGTTGACCATTTTCAGCAGTCCATAGGACAGGCTGGCGTCCGCCGCAATCATCTGCTCGATCTCCTCCACATTGGGCTCGTCCTTGGTAACGGCCACCATGAGCTGGAAGAAATTGCTCTGGATGTAGGCGCTGCTGTGGGCCCTGGTGGTCAGCTTGTCGGCCACATAGGAGCCCTCCATGCCGTCCGCCCCCAGGACCACCGCCCGCTGGTGCGTGTGCAGGTCGTCCACATGGGTAACGATGCACTTGATGTTCATGCTGTGGGCGATCTCCACCGTGTTGCGGATGGTGACCTCGCTGGCGCTCTTCGCGTTGATCTTGATGAAATGGATGTCATCCAGCAGGGCCAGATACCGGGGCGTAAACTGGAAGTCGTTCACCGCGATGCGGTAGCCCTCCTTCGCGTACTGCCGCACCAGGTGCATGGACAGCGGGTGGATGATCACCGCGTCGTCGATCTGGATGACCAGGTCGTGTTTATCAAAAAGCCTGGGTGTCTTTTTCATCAGCAGCATGGTGGTGAAGGTCATAAAATTCAGCGTGCCCTTCAGCACCTTGGGGCTGTTGTCGGTGAGAAAATTATAGA
>CAZCFU010000239.1:0-2806 GCA_964498005.1 uncultured Oscillospiraceae bacterium
CAAACACGGTCATCTGGGGATAGAGGGCGTAGCTCTGGAACACCATGGCCACCTCCCGCTCCCGGGGGCCCAGCTCATTGGCCCGCTGGCCGTCGATGAGGAACTCGCCGTTGGAGATGTCCTCCAGGCCGGCGATCATGCGCAGGGTGGTGGACTTTCCGCAGCCGGACGGCCCGACAAAGACGATGAATTCCCCTTTGTCGATCTCCAGGTTGAAATTGTGCACCGCATGGTAGCCGTTGGGGTAGATCTTATTGATGTCTTTCAGGGTTAAATACGACATAGTCTTTGTCTCCTTACACATGGATTTGTGGCCTGCGCCGGGCGCCGCCGGCCCGGAGGATCTAAAGATCATGAGTTGAGCCGCTTGACCTCCGTATAAGCCAGTACGAAGGGGGCCACGCCCTTGGCGTCGTTCTCTACCACCGGCTCGGAGATGTAATACTCATAGGAGCCGTCCCGGCGGCGGTTGTTCTCCGGGCCCAGCCCGGCCACCAGGCAGATGCCGCCCAGGTTCAGCCCGCTTCCCGTAAAGGTCAGATATTTTTCCACGATGCCGTCGAAGGTCTTTTGGCCTTTGGCGGCATATTCTTTGCCCAGGACGCCCAGCCGCGACCCTTTGAGCATGGCGTAGGCCAGCATGGCGCTGCCGCTGGTCTCCAGGTAGTTGCCCTCCCGGCCCCCCTGGTCGGGCACCTGCCAGTACAGGCCGGTCTCACCGTCGGCGTAACCGCTGACGGAGGCCATCAGCTCGGTGAAAATGTCCCGCAGGCTGTCCCTGCCCTCGCCCTCAGGGAGAATGTCCAGCAGATCGGCCAGCGCCACGGCGAACCAGCCCAGCGACCTGAGCCAGAAGTTCTTGGAGCACCCGGTGTCCGGATCCGCCCAGAAGGCGGTTTTGGAGGCGTCGTAGCCGTGGAAGTACAGGCCCTTTTCCTCAGAGAACATCCTGGAGCGCACGGTTTTGATCTGCTCCACGGTATCCGAGCAGTCCCCATCTCCGAAGTGCTTTTCATACAGGGCGTAGAAGGGCTGGGCCATATAGATGCCGTCCAGCCACACCTGGTTGGGATAGATGGCCTTGTGCCAGAAGTTCCCCTCCTGAGTCCGGGGCTGCTCGGCCAGCCGCTGGCGGAGGAAGTCCGCCGCTTTGCGGTACTTCTCCTCCCCGGTGCGCCGATAGAGTTCAAACAGCACCCGGCCCTCGTTGATGTCGTCCAGGTTATGCGCCTCGGGCTTGAAGGTGCGGATGGAGCCGTCCTCCCCCACAAAGTGGTCGGCGCAGGCCCTCACAAACCGGGAATAGCGCTCGTCCCCGGTGATGCCCTCCATCTCCATCAGGGCGGTGAGCATACAGCCGTCGATGTAATTCCAGGAGGCGGGCTTGCCCTCCCGGATCTTTTCCATGTTCCAGGCCGTGCGTTCCGGGGTGGAGTCCTCCACCAGCCGGAGGACAAACTCGTCGATTTTTTGATAGTTCATCAGTTTTCCTCAAAGTCCTCGGTCTCCACGGTCTCATAGTGGCCGGCCACCAGGGCCTTCCCCTCCACGCCATGGAGCTTCACATGTTTCACACGGATGGTCTTCACGTTGTCCAGGTACAGGCCCAGGCGGCACTGCTCCTGGTTCTGGTTCTTCATGGAGGGCATACCGGGCTTGGCGTCGTCGGCGAAGGACACGCTGATGTTCTCCAGCGTCACCTCGTCAATGGGGCTCTCGGGCAGGCCGTCGATGTAGCAGGCGGCCACCTCCGCGCCGGTACACTCCATATTCCGGAAGGCGAAGGAGCCCAGGTGGGGCGTCCGGTCGTCCACCGGCAGATGCTCCCGGGACCAGACGTATTCCTCGAAGCGGTCCGGGTCGCAGCAGTTATACCACATATTGATGACGATGGGGGTAAGCACGTTTTCCATGCGGATGCTGTCGAACAGCACATTGTCGATGACGCTGTCCTTTCCCCGGCCCCGGCGGGTCTTGATGCGCAGCCCCCGGTCGGTGGCGCGGAACCAGCAGTTCGTCACGCTGAGGTTGCGGATGCCCGCCGACAGCTCGCTGCCCAGGGTCACCGCCCCGTGGCCGAACTCCATCAGGCAGTTGCTGATGTTGTGGCGGTTGGCGGGGCGCTTGTACTTCAAGGCCATGTCGATCTTGCCCGCCTTTACCGCGATGCAGTCATCCCCCACGGAGAACCTGCAGCCGATGATGCCCACCTGATCGCAGCTCTCCGGGTCGATGCCGTCGGTGTTGGGGCTGTCCTTGGGGGCGGTGACGAAGCAGTCCACCATGAGGAAATCCTGGGAGTAGAAGGGGTGGATGTGCCAGGACGGGCCGTTCTTTACCGTCACGCCGTGAAGGGTCACGCCCTCTGTGTGGTTGAGGAAGATCACCCGGGGCCGGGAGGCGGGAAAGCTCTTAAAATCGCCCCACCAGTCGCCGTTCTGACCGTTGCCGTCGATGGCGCCGCGGCCCACGATGGCGATGTCTTCCGCGTAGGACGCATGGATCAGGGATTGATAGCAGTTCAGCTCCTGGCCCTCAAACCCGGCCTGGAGGGTGTGCTTCCCGGTCACTGGGTCCACGGTGAAGCTGGGGATGATGGGGTAGCGCGCCCGGTCAGGAGAACCGAGAATAGTGGCCCCCTCGTCCAGATCCAGGGTGATGTGGCTTTTCAGGCACAGCGGCAGGGTCAGGTATGTCCCGGCCGGGAACCACAGCCGCCCGCCCTCAGGCAGGAAGCTGATGGCGGCCTGAATGGCGGCGGTGTCCTCGTGGACGCCGTCCCCCACCGCGCCGAAATCCCTGACGT
>CAZCFU010000240.1:0-2797 GCA_964498005.1 uncultured Oscillospiraceae bacterium
CAGCAGGGCGCGGGAGATGCCGTGGCGCAGGGCGCCGGCCTGGCCGGTGACGCCGCCGCCGGTGACGGTGGCGGTGATGTCCACCTTACCGATGACGCCGGTGGTGTTCAGGGGCTGGCGGACCACCATCTTCAGGGTCTCCAGGCCGAAGTACTCCTCGATATCGCGGCCGTTGATGGTGATGGAGCCGGTGCCGTTGGGGAACAGGTGGACGCGGGCCACGGAGGACTTCCGGCGGCCGGTGCCATAGTGATAAGGCTTCTTGCTCTTGTACATAATCCGTTACCTCCTTATTCCACGGTCCAGGTCTCGGGCTTCTGGGCGGCGTGGGGGTGGCTGTCGCCGCGGTAGATCTTCAGCCGGGTGAGGGAGTCCTTGGTGACGATGTTGCGGGGCAGCATTCCGCGCACCGCCAGCCGGACGGCCAGCTCGGGCTTGTCCTGCATCAGCAGGCGGTACTTGGTCTCTTTCAGGCCGCCCACCCAGCCGGAGTGGCGGCGGTAATACTTCTGCTCCAGCTTCTTGCCGGTGAGGACGGCCTTGTCAGCGTTGATGACGATGACGAAGTCGCCGCAGTCGGCGTGGGGGGTATACTCGGGCTTGTGCTTGCCCCGCAGGATGGTGGCGGCGGCGACAGCGGTCTTGCCCAGAGGCTTGCCGGCAGCATCCATGACGTACCATTTACGCACGATGTTACCCTTGTTTGCCATAAAGGTAGACATTCTGGTTTCCTCCATTTATATTCATATTTGTTTGAAACATGGGAACGCTCCCCTTTACAACGGGGAGCATGGTGTATTATAATGCGGAAAAACGCCCCTGTCAACGGGAAAACGGATTTTTTTCAAAATAAATTTAAAATGCTCGAGGATTCTCAACCAATCAATGAAATTCTCTTGTAAACTCACTTTGATATTTTCCTTTTGAGAGAGAGGAGGAAGCTGCCATGCGGCTGATTTTATCCCATATGCGCCGCTGCGTCGAGGATTACAACATGATCCAGCCCGGCGACAAGATCGCCGTGGGGGTGTCCGGCGGCAAGGACTCGCTGGCGCTGCTGTACGCCATGGCCAAGCTGAAGGAGTTCTACCCCGTGCCCTTCGAGCTCCATGCCATCACCGTCCATCCCGGCCCCGAGGAGATGGACTTCGCCCCGGTGGCGGCGCTGTGTCAAGACCTGGGGGTGGAGTACCACCTGATTCAGACGGAGATCTTCCGCATCATCTTCGACTACCGCAAGGAAAAGAACCCCTGCTCCATGTGCGCGAAAATGCGCCGGGGGGCCATGCACAACGCCCTGAAAGAGCTGGGCATCAATAAGGTAGCCCTGGGCCACCATTTCGACGACGCGGTGGAGACCTTTTTCCTGTCCCTGTTTTACGAGGGGCGGCTGTCCTGCTTCCAGCCGGTGACCTACCTGGACCGCACGGGCATCACCCAGATCCGCCCCCTGCTGTACTGCGGAGAGGGGACGCTGCGCAACGCCGCCCAGCGGTACGATCTGCCCGTGGTACACAATCCCTGTCCCGCCGACGGCAACACCCGGCGGCAGGAGGTAAAGGAACTGATCGCCCGTCTGTCCAAGGACTACCCCAAGCTGAAGGACTACGTGTTCGGCGCCATGCAGCGCCTGCCCCTGCCCGAGTGGGGCCCGCTGGAGCACGGCATCAAGCGGTACGGCCTGGACTACGCGCCCGACCGGGAGGAATGAAATAAGCGGCCCCCGGCGCTCTGCGCCGGGGGCCGCATTCGGTTTTACGCTTCTCCCGTCAGCTCCTTCAACCGCTCCAAGGGGAAGGGCGGGAAGGCCACGGGCTTCATGGCGATGGACATCAACTTCATGGGGTCGTCGTCCGCCGCTACCCGGTTGGACGACAGCGCCCCGCACCGCCGGCAGCGGTGGATGACCGCCCACTCGCCGTTTTTCCGCACCCACACGGAGATGGGCTCCATGATGCCGCCGCAGTCCGCCTCCCGGTCACCGGGCTCGATGTCCACATGGAGGCTGGACAGGCAGTTGGGGCAGTGGTTGCGGTGGTCGCTCCCGGCGCCCGCCGGAGTTACCAGCCAGCCGCACACCTTGCAGGTGAAGCTGTCCCGGCAGGGATGGGTCTTGTAATAGCCTTTTTCGTACTGCTTGCGCTTGTTTTCTCTGTTCAAGGGAAATCCTCCTAAAAGATGTGATCCTTTTGGGAGGTTTGGGTGATGAATTGTGACGCAAACCTCCCGGTCAGACCACGGTCACCGAAACATACTTTTTAAACATATAAAATCCCTCCTGATAGTCTTTATTTCCCACGCGTCAGGGAGCATTGATTCAAATCGCTCTTGCAGATGGAACCAGCCCTTCCTCACAGCGACAGGATAAATTGTAACGCGGTGCGCGGGGTCTGGGCCCCGTGGAACCGCTCCCAGGCCACCGCCTGGCGGTGGAGCTCTTCCCGCTCCAGCTTGACCCCGTTCTGGCCGGCCAGCATATCGACCAGGGCCAAAAATTCCGTCTTGTTCAGCCCCTGGAACAGCACCCGCATCCCGAAGCGGTCGGCCAGCGAGGTCTTTTCCCGGATGGTCTCCGACCGGTCCATCTCGTCCCCGGCCCGCTCGGAGATGGTCTGGCGCACCAGGTGGCGGCGGTTGGAGGTGGCGTACACCGCCACGTTCCGGGGCCGGCGCTCCACGCCGCCCTCCAGGATGGTTTTCAGGACGGAGTAGGTGGGGTCGTCCCGGTCGAAGGTGAGGTCATCGATGAACACGATGAACTTCTGCCGCCGCCCGTCCAGCTTGCGGATGAGGGCGG
>CAZCFU010000241.1:0-2792 GCA_964498005.1 uncultured Oscillospiraceae bacterium
GCCGTAGCCCGCGCCGTCGATGTAAGCGGCCGCCTCCACGTCGTGGGGCAGGGTGGCGAAATAGCCGGACCGCAGGTAAATGGTGAAGGGCAGGGCGGTGGAGGCGTACACCACCGCCAGCACGAAGAGGTTGTTGAGCAGGAATCCGCTGCCCAGCACGCTTTTCAGCCAGACGTCGCCGTCCCGCAGCATGAGGAAGATGGGCACCACGATGTAGTTGACATTGATGAACAGGCCCGCCATGAAGCAGATGTTCAGCAGCCTGCTCCCCATGAAATGGAACCGGGACAGGCAGTAGGCCGCGGGCAGGGCCACCACCAGAAGGATGGCCAGGCTCAGGACGGTGACGATCACCGAATTGAGCATATAGCTGCCCATGTTGGCCGCCGTCCAGGCGTCCACAAAGTTCTGCCAGTAGAAGGAGGCGGGCAGGGCCCAGGGGTTGCCGTAGAACTCGCTGTTCTGCTTGACGGAGGCCAGGAACACCCAGGCCACCGGCACGATGATGGTGACAGCCAGGAGGATGAGCATGAAATAGATGAACACCTTATAGATGGTCTCGCCGGAATTGATCCGCTTTCCCTGTCGATCCATATCGGCGCCCCCTCTCACATCTGAAGCACGTCCCGCTCAGTGAACTTGTTCACCAGCGCGGACAGGGTAAAGGAGAACAGGAAGATGATGACGCCCGCGGCCATGGCGTAGCCGTACAGGCCGGCGTCCTTCTGGTTGTACATGAAGCTCAGGCCCACGTCGGCCATGCCGGGGGCCACCATGGACTTGACGAACAGGAAGGCCATGTTGATGGTGGAGATGATGAAGAAGGTCAGGGTGGTGCGGATATTGGTCCAGATCAGGGGCAGGGTGATCTCAAAGAACTGGCTCAGCCGGCCTGCCCCGTCCAGCCCGGCGCTCTCATAGAGGTCGATGGGCACCGCGGACATGGAGGCCATGTACATGACCATATAGTAGCCGATGGCCTGCCACACCATGGCGATGATGACGCTGACGATGACCATGGGCTGGCTCTTCCACAGCACGACGATGTTCTGGCCGGAGAACAGGGAGAAGATGCTGTTGAGCATGCCGTTCTCGTCAGGCTTGTAGACGGCGGAGAAAATGCCGGCGATGACGACCACGGACAGGATATTGGGGATGTAGAAGATCACGCGGAAGAAGTTCTGGCCCTTGATCTTCTCCCGGGTCAGGATGGCCGCGAACACGATGGCGAAGAAGAAGGTGATGATGGTGACGGTGGCGATGAGCAGGATGGTGTTCTGCATGGCGGTGATGAACTTGGTGTCCTTGAACAGGACCTTGAAGTTGTTCATCCCCACAAAGGTCTCGGTGGGGGAGTAGGCGCCCCGCTCAAACAGGGACATCCGGAAGACGTTCAGGGTGGGCAGGACCATGAAAATGAAAAACAGGATGACCGCCGGCGCCGTACACAGGACGATGAACCGGCTTCGGGATCTGCCGCGCATGGGATCTCTCCTTTCTCTCCTGAATAGGGGGGCGGCGGTGAGCAGATCCTGCTCACCGCCGCCTGCTTTTGGGCTATTGTGATGATGACTGGTCCCGTTATTTCACCAGCAGGTTCTCACGCATCAGGTCACTGGCGGCCTTGATGTCGCTGATCCACTGGTCCTTGGTGAGGGTGCCGCTGACCAGGCCGTTGACGGGGTCCAGGAAGACCTCGCGGGTGGTGCCCAGGCCGGCCACGGAGGCGTAGGAGGAGAACACGCCGACCACGGGGGTGGCGCCGTTGTCATAGACGGAGTAGTACATCTGGTTCTCTTCGTCCAGCTTGCTGGTGATGCCGTTGATGGGCTGCACCGCGCCGCCCTTCAGGAAGATGTCGGCGGCCTTGTCGCTGTACATGAAGGCGATGAACTGCTTGGCGGCGCTCACGTTCTCAGCGCCGGAGGGGATCCAGATCTGCTCCAGGAAGGCATAGCTGGCACCGTTGCCGCCGGAAGAGGCCGCGGGCAGGGCGGTCATGCCCCAGGAGAAGCCGTCGGCGCGGGGGGCGTCAGCCATCTCGCCGGGCAGCCAGGTGCCGTTGGGGCAGAACAGGGCCTTGTTGTCCAGGATCAGCTGCTGGTTCTGGCTGAAGTCGGTCTCGTTGGCCTGGGCGGGGGTGACGGGGTTGGTGTACTCGGCCAGCTTGGCGATGATGTCGAAGCACTGCTGGGCCTCGGCGGAATCCCACACGCCCTCGGCGTAGGAGGTGGCCTTGTTGAAGAAGTCGGAGCCGCCCACGGAGTACATCAGGGCGTACAGGAAGGCGTCAAAGTAGCCGGTGGTGGGGTAGGTGAACAGGTAGATGTCCTCGGCCTTGGCTTTGTCGCCCAGCGCCCACATCTCATCCCAGGTCTTGGGGACCTCCCAGCCCTTCTCCTGGAACAGGCCGGCGTTGTAGAACAGGCCGCAGGGGGCGTAGAACATGGGGGCCAGATAGGTCTTGCCGTCGTTGTAGGGGACGGTGGCGTTGGTGCCCAGCATGGTGGGCATGACCTTACCGGAGACGGTGGCGCTCTCGCCGGGGATGGTCATATCCAGCACGTCGCTGATGTCGGCGATGAGCCTATCCTTGATGAACTGCTCGGTCAGGCCGGGGCCGCGGCCGGTGGCGCACAGGATGACGTCGGGATAGTCGCCGCCCTGCATGGACGGGCCGATGACCTCTTCCAGGTTCTTTTCCAGGGTGAGCTCCACCTCGATGCCGGTCTCGGCAGTGAAGGCGTCACAGACTTCCTTCCACATGTCGGGGTAGTTGGTGATGTAGCCGG
>CAZCFU010000242.1:0-2774 GCA_964498005.1 uncultured Oscillospiraceae bacterium
CGACAACGACCCCTTGTCGAATACACTTCCTACGCCGGCATTACCCGGATCAGGTTCTAGGGACCGGGGGCTGCGATTTGCCCCACATCTCAGCCGGAAATGCTTCCAGCGCCCCTGTGATATTCTGTTTGTCTTGCGGCTGAGGCTATTGTAATCGAATTTGGGAGCGCTGTCAAGAGGGTGTGCAAAAGGACGAAAAATCGGCGAAAATTTTGGCGGTTTTGCCAGGGCCCCAACAAAATGTGCCGGACCGCCCCAAATTCCGCCACGGAGCAACAAGATGTGCCGCCATGGGGCGGCTGGCACCTGGAAGCGCTGGAAATTCAGGGGTTGACGAATGGGGGAAAAAGGTGTAGGATGTATCTGTAACCATTTTGTAACTCTTTTACTTGAGTTTGTTACAGTTTTGTTTGATCGAGAACCAACGCTTACAGGAGGGACATTTCGTGAAGCAGGCCGAGAGAGATCACAAAACGCTGGAGAATAAAACAGAAGAGATCGAGGCAGCCGACCCCGCCAAAGAGGACGGCGGCGCCGGTAAGCCCGCTTCTTGGAGAAGCTATATCGAGCAGGCCGAGGCCGCCGAGAAAAAGGCGGAGCGGGAGGCCGCGAAGGCCCGGGCCGCGGAGATAAAGGCCGCGAAGAAGCGCTTCCAGCCCAAGGCGCTGGCCGAAAAGGCGAAAACCGCGTTCGACGGCGTCAAAAAGGACGGAGCCGAACAGGGGCAGCTGAAAGAGAAAGCCGTCCAGGCCGGGAAAACCTTGGCCGAGGCCGCCGAGGTGTGCTGGGAAAAGGTCCGCGCCGTCACCGCCGAGGGATGGGACAAGGCGGGCCGCGCTACGGCCAAGGTCCGGGGCGTGGTGGCCCGTCACCCGGTGTCCCCGCTGCTGTATGTGACGCTGCTGGCGGTGTTCATCGGCGTCAGCGCCTTCCAGAGGACCTACGCCCGCGCCTATGTGCTGGAGGTCAACGGCCAGGAGCTGGGCGTGATTGCCAACCCCGATGAGAAGGACATCCTGAAGAGCAACATCGAGTCCCGGGCCTCCGACATTTTGGGCGAACACTATGACTACGACGCGGAGATGTCCCTGACCCCGGTGTACGCCACCGCCGATGAGCTGATCGACGTCTCCCAGGTGGAGGACGCGCTGTTCGAGGACGTGGGCGCGTGGATGACCGCGTACGGGCTGCGGGTGGACGGCCAGGAGCTGGGATACGCCGCCACCCAGGAGGAGCTGTACCGGATGCTGGACGCGGCGGCGCAGCCCTACCTCACCGCCGACACCGTCAGCTATGAGTTTGTGGAGGATGTGGTGGTCTATCCCATCGAGATGCCCTCCAACACGAAGTTCGACGTGGAGCCCATCCGGGAGACCCTGGCCCAGATGCGGGTGGAGCAGTCCACCTATATGGTGAAGAAGGGCGACACCTTCAACGCCATCGCCTACTCCCTGGATATGTGGCCCTACGAGCTGTCCGTCCTGAACCCGGACGTCATCGTGGATAAGCTGTGGGTGGATCAGGAGCTGATCATCCAAGAGGCCGTGCCCTATCTGTCGGTGATGAACATCACCAACGAGACCTATGAAGAGGTCATCGCCAGCCCGGTGGAATATATCGAGACCCCCGACCTCTGCGTGGGCGACACTAAGGTGAAGGAGCAGGGCGAGGACGGCCTGGCTCTGGTCAATGCCAACGTCACCTATGTGAACGGTGTGGAGGTGGAGCGGGAAATTCTGGCCTCTGATACCCTGAAGGAACCCACAACCACCTACGCCTACAGCGGCACCACCCCACGGCCCGTCACCGCTTCCAACGGCTATTTCATCTGGCCGGTGCGGGGTACCATCACTTCCAACTTCGGCGGGCGCAACCTGTGGGGCAGCTATGACTTCCACCTGGGTATTGACATCGCCGTTCCCACCGGCACCAGCATCAAGGCCGCCGACGGCGGCACGGTCACTAAGGCGGGCTGGAGCGGAAGCTACGGCAACCTGGTGGCCATCCGCCACGACAACGGCTATGTCACCTACTACGCCCACAACTCCTCCATCCTGGTGAGCGTGGGGCAGAAGGTGTACCAGGGCCAGGTCATCGCCCGGGCGGGCATGACCGGCAACGCCAGCGGCCCCCACTGCCACTTCGAGGTGCGCATCAACGGCACCAGCGTCAACCCCAGGAACTATCTGCGGTAACCCAATCAGCCCTTTGCCACCCCCGGCAAATGCCGGGGGTGGTTTTTTGCGCAAAAGTCGAACAAATCTCAAAAACACCCCTTGACAAAATCGAACGAATATATTATTATAACGGCGAATGAAACAAAAGGACTAGCGAAGGGCGGCCGGATGGGCGCAAAAAGGCCCGGTTTATGGGACTATAAGAGTGATATGCTGAACTCATCCGATCAGAGGAGGGTTTGAACCATGAAAAGCGTTTACTATACCTTTACCACGTGGGATGACGGCCAGCGGGCGGCCGGATTTGACGGCGAGCTGGACGGCGGCCGTCAGGCTGTTATGGTGCGGCAGTCGGGGCGGCAGGGCCGGATGCCGAATGGGGACAACGTCATCGACCTGGCCGCCTGGAGGGCCGCCAACCAGGAGCTGTGGGAGGAGCAGTCGGAGCTTGAGCCGGAGTACGCGTTGGAGGAGGCGGAGCCGGAGGCTCCCATCCGCCGGGCGCGGAGCCGCCGCCGCAGGGTTCATATTGACCCTGAGCTGGCTGCCATTGTGATGGTGGTGGGCGTGCTGGCGGCGCTGATGATCCGGGTGCTG
>CAZCFU010000243.1:0-2754 GCA_964498005.1 uncultured Oscillospiraceae bacterium
GGGACCGTCATTGGGCTGCGCCCAACGACCGGTCCGGCGGTCTGCCGACCGCCCATTACCCCTTGATGGCCCCTGCCGTCAGGCCCTTGACAATATGCTTTTGCAGCAGGACATACACGACCAGCACCGGCACCACGATCAGCACCACCGACGCCGCCATCAGGCCGTAGTCCGTGCCGGCCTGGGAGCTGATCTCGTTGAGCAGCAGGGTGATGGTCTTTTCCTTTGGCACCCGGAGGAAGAAGTTCTGGGTAAACAGGTCGTTGTAGCTCCACAGGAAGGAGAAGATGGCCACCGTGGCAAAGGAGGACTTCGCCGCCGGGATGATGATGTGGAAGTATACCTGGAACACGTTGCAGCCGTCCACGTAGGCGCTCTCCTCCAGCTCGATGGGTACCGACTGGATAAAGCCCATGAGCACGATGATGGCAAAACACAGATTGCCCGCGATTTGCGGTAAAATGACAGCCAGCAGGCTCAGCCAGCGGTTGCCGCTGCTGGCGATGCCCCAGGCGGCCTCCATGCGGAACACCGGGATGATGGTGGAGAACACCGGGAACATCATACCCGCCATGATCAGGCTGTAGCACAGGCCGCGCAGCTTGAACTTAAAGCGCACCAGCCCGTAGGCCGCCAGACCCGCGATGATGACTACCGCGATGGTGACGGCAATGGAGACGATCAGGCTGTTCATATAGGCGTTGCTGAAGTCGAAGCGATCCATGGCCTTGCCGTAGTTGCCCATGGTAAAGCCGTTATTTGGGGTGGGGATGGAGAAGGAGTCCTTCCGGATCAGGCCCTTTTCACGGAAGGAGTTCAAGATGACCCAGATAAAGGGGTACAGGGTGGTCAGCGACCAGAAGATCAGCACAATATAGGTGCATACCTTGGCGGGCGATATTTTTTTCCGCATGGCGGTCTCCTCCCTTAAATGTCATCCCGGGGCTTGAACACCCGGTTGGCCACGTTGGACAAAATCACGCCCAGCACCACGATGAAGATGGCGATGGTGGAGCCGTAGTCCACATTGCCGCGGTTGAAGGTCTGGTCGTACATATAGGTGCCGGTGAGCCAGCCCTGATCCTGGGGCATCCCGGCCCCGAACATGACCCAGGGCAGGTCGAACACCTTCAGCGCGCCGGTGATAGCGAGGACCAGGCAGGTACACAGCACGTTGCGCAGCATGGGCAGGGTAATGTGGCGCACGCGGCTCAGTCCGGTGCAGCCGTCCAGGGCGGCGGCCTCGTACAGATCCTGGGGGATGTTGTTCAGGCCCGTCACCAGGATGACGAAGTAAAAGCCCACGTACTGCCACATGACCGGGGCCAGCATGGTAAAGCGGAAGTGGGACATATCCTTCCAGTCGATGTTGTCCGTGATGATCCCCATGTTGGTCAACAGCTGGTTGACCATACCGCCGTTATACAGGAAAACCAGGTTGAACATCAGGCCCAGGGCGGTGGCGGAGATCACGATGGGGAAGAAGTACAGCGTGCGGAACAGCTGGGCGCCCACCTTGATGGAGTCCACCAGCAGGGCCAGCACCAGGGCGATGCCCACCTGGAACACCACGGTGCAGATGGTGAGGATCACCGTGTTGAACAGCGCGGTGCGCATTTTGGGATCGGTGAACATCTCGATATAGTTGGAGAACCAGGGCTCATTCAGCCCCTTGGAGGCGGAACCCAGGCCGGTGATGTCGGAAAAGCTGTTGAGGATGTTCTGGAGGAACGGATAGTACAGGAACAGGATCAGAAAGACAAACGCGGGCAGCAGGAATACAAGCAGCGGCCCCTTTTTTCGGTACAGTGACATGGATGCGATCACTCCTCTCTGCGTTTTGAAGAAAGGGCCCCGCCCACTGGGCGGGGCCCTTCAAGCACGGGGTCAGTTGAGCGCGATGGCGGAGTCGACCGCGTCAGCGGCGGACATGGCCCCGGTGACCACGTTCTGCACGTTGCCGAACAGGTCGGTCTTGCACTCGCTGGTGATGGTGTCCTGCACCGCCCCGATGACGCCGGTGATGGCGCCGTTGGCGTCGGCGGCGGACTGCTGGAGGGGATTCAGGCCGGAGGGGGAGGCGCCGTTCTTCAGGGCGGTGACCTCGGTGGTCACGAAGGTGGACAGGACATCGTCAGAGGTCATGTGCTCCACGAACTTCACGGCGGCCTCACGCTTGGCGGGGTCGTCCCAGGCCTTCTTGGTGATGAAGTAGCCCATGGAGATGCCGCCGATGGCCTCGGAAGCCTTGCGCTCGCCCTTGGCGGGCACGTAGGAGATCGCGTAGTCGTCCAGGCCGTCCGGATAGTTCTCCACAAAGTAGTTGACCTTCCAGGAGCCGTCGATCAGGAACGCGGCGTCGCCGTCGCCAAAGAGCTGAACGGTCTCAGCGTCGGTGGCGGTGAGGGTGTTGGCGGGGAAGAAGCCCTTCTCGTACAGATCCTTCATGTCGTTGAGGGCGGCCACCCACTTCTGGCCGGCGGTGTCGGTAGAGGAGGCGGGCACGTCCAGCTGGTTGTCCAGGGTGCCGTTGTTCATGACGCAGAACTCGAACCAGTAATGGGGGACCTCAAACAGGGAGCAGGCGATGGGGGTGTAGCCCTTGTCCTTGATGGTCTGGCAGTCGGCCAGGAACTGATCCCAGGTGTAGTCGGGGCCGGGGACGTCGATGCCGCAGTCGGCCAGCACCTTGGTGTTGACGAACATATTCTCCCAGAAGCCGGAGGAGGGGACGGCGTAGTTCTTGCCGTCGGA
>CAZCFU010000244.1:0-2689 GCA_964498005.1 uncultured Oscillospiraceae bacterium
CCTGGAAGATCTTGTCGAACACCTTGGAGCGGTGGCTCATCTCCATCACGGACATCCCGGAGCCCTGGTAATTGGTGATCTCCGCGCCCGCGCGCTCCAGTACCTCTAAGGGCAGCATGGACGGGCCGGCGGAGAAGTTATAGACGCGGTCGGTTCCCATTTCTCTTCCTCCTTCAATTTGCCCAGCGGCTGCTTTTTGCAAGCCGCGGGGGATTGCCTTGCATTTTACCGCTTTAGCGTATTATTGGTATTATATGTTTCCGACAGTCGTTCTGTCAATGACATAAGGGCCAAAAAAGCGGCCTGGGTCGGTCTTTAGCCCGTGAAAAAAGCAAAAATGGAGCGGGATAGGATGTTGGATCCCGTCCCGCTCCAAATGTTTCACGTGAAACATCAGTTCGATTTTTTGCCGCCCGCCCTTAGCATCCGGGTGGCGTTGAGAATGGCGATGACGGCTACGCCCACGTCGGCGAACACCGCCATCCACATGGTGGCTTTGCCGATGGCCCCCAAAATCAGGAACAGCGCCTTGATGCCCAGGGCAAATACGATGTTCTCGTGGACGATGCGCAGGCACTTATGGGCGATGTCCATGGCCTGTTTCAGCTTGGCGGGGTCGTCGTCCATCAGCACCACGTCGGCGGCCTCAATGGCGGCATCGGAGCCCATGGCACCCATGGCGATGCCCACGTCGGCCCGGGAGAGCACCGGCGCGTCGTTCACGCCGTCGCCCACATAGGCCAGCACGCCCTTTTCGCTCTTGCGGCCCAGAAGTTCCTCCAGACGGTCTACCTTATCCGCCGGCAGGAGTTGGGCGTGTACCTCATCCAGCCCCAGCTGGGCGGCCACGGCCTGACCCACCGCCTCGCTGTCTCCGGTGAGCATGACGGTGCGGATGCCCCGCTGTTTCAGCGCCCGGATAGCGTCGGGAGCGGTGGGTTTGATCTGGTCGGAGATCACCGCGCAGCCCAAATATTTGCCCTCTCTGGCCACATGGACGATGGTACCCACCTGATCGCAGGGCAGGGAGGCGATACCCTCCCGCTTCATGAGCTTCTCGTTGCCCGCCAGCACGCGCCTGCCGTCCACCAGGGCGGACACGCCGTGGCCGGGGATCTCCTGCACATCCGTCACCCGGTCTGGGTCAATGTCCCCGCCCAGCGCCCGCCGCAGGGATTGCGCGATGGGGTGGCCGGAGTGGCGCTCGGCCAGGGCGGCGGCCTCCAGCAGATCATGCTCCGACACGCCGGGGGCGGGGTTCAGCCCGGTCACTTCAAACACGCCCTGGGTGAGGGTGCCGGTCTTGTCGAACACCACGGTCTCGGTGTTGGCCAGCAGCTCCAGGTAGTTGCCGCCCTTGACCAGGATGCCCTGGGCGGAGGCCCCGCCGATGCCGCCGAAGAAGGACAGGGGGATGGAGATGACCAGTGCGCAGGGGCAGGAGATGACCAGGAAGGTGAGGGCCCGGTGTACCCAGACATCCCACTGCCCGGTGACCAGGGAGGGGATGATTGCCAGCGCCAGGGCGGCGAACACCACGGAGGGGGTGTAGTACCGGGCGAACTTGGTGATGAAGTTCTCCGCTTTGGCCTTCTTGGAGGAGGCGTTCTCCACCAGATCCAGAATCTTGGCCACGGTGGACTGGCCGAATTCCTTGGTGACCCGAACCTTCAAAAGCCCGGTGATGTTGACGCAGCCGGACAGCAGCTCGCTGCCCACGGCCGCGTCCCGGGGGGCGGACTCGCCGGTGAGGGCGGCAGTGTTCAGGGAGGAGGAGCCCTCGATGACCACGCCGTCCAGGGGGACTTTCTCGCCGGGGCGGATGACGATGATCTCGCCCACCGCCACCTCGTCGGGATCAACTTCGAGGATCTGCCCGTCCCGCTCCACGTTGGCCACGTCGGGGCGGATGTCCATGAGCTGGGCGATGGAGCGGCGGGACTTGCCCACGGCGTAGCTCTGGAACAGCTCGCCCACCTGGTAGAACAGCATGACGCCCACGGCCTCGGAATACTCCCCCAGCACCAGCGCGCCGATGGTGGCCACGCACATGAGGAAGTTCTCGTCAAAGACCTGCCCGTGGCCGATGTTGCGGATGGCTTTCCACAGGATGTCCCAGCCGATGACGAGATAGGGGATGAGGTACAGCGGCCACAGGGACAGCGCGTACCCGGAACCGCCCCCTGCAATCTCCTCGGTGAGCAGGGGGATACGCACCGGCACCGTGATACTCTCCGGCACGAACAAAGCCGCCGCGATGAGCAGCGCCGCCGCCACGATGATGCGCGCCAGCGTCTTTTTTTGCTTCCTTGTCATAACGAACACCTCTATATTTGCTTGAGACTTTATTTCCCCGCCCGAAGGCGAGGAAATAAGCAGAATATGCTTGATTATACGGGCTTTTCCAGCACAGCGATGCCCTCGGCCACATGGCCGTCGATGACCTCCACCGACACCGGGGCGGCCGAAGGCCGTCCCGAGCCCAGGTTCAAACCCTCTAAAAATTCCCGGTAGGTCTCAGCGGTAAAGGCGTGCTCATAGTGGAAGCCCACGCCCTGATAGATTTTGATCATCGCCCCGTAGGCTGCCCCCACCTTTCCTTGCAGGTAGGTGGGCAGGATGAGCCGCCCGCCGGGGGCGGTCACCCGCCACAGCTCCCGGACGGCGGGCTCCGGGTCGTCCAGCAGGT
>CAZCFU010000245.1:0-2687 GCA_964498005.1 uncultured Oscillospiraceae bacterium
ACGTAGCCGTCCAGCAGGGCCACGCCGCCCCCGGCCCCCTGGGTGGTGTAGATGGGCACCCCGGCGGCGGACAGCGCGTCCACGTCTCGCAGCACGGTGCGGGGGGATACCTCCAGCCTTTCGGCCAGTTCCCCGGCGGTCATGCGGCCCCGCTCCAGCAGGAGATAGACCATCTGGAATTGACGGCCCGCGGACATGGGACAGCCCCCCTCTCGTTTTTATTTGCATTGTACCACAGGCGGGGGAGAAGGGGAAGCCCTTTCGCGGCATCCAAAAGACCCGGGACAGTGTCCCGGGTCTTTTGGTTGGATCTATCGTACTGGGGCGGGGGTTATTCGGCCTGACCCTCACCGAAGAACTCGGCCAGCACCTCGTCGCAGTTGAGGACCGCTTCGTCCTCGTCGCCAACCAGGGTGGTGAGCTCGGGCATGATCATGTCCGACCGGGCGGCGAAGCTGGACAGGATGTCCCGCGCCGCGCTCACGGTCACCAGCTCGTCGGGCTCGAAGCCGTCGCCGGAGATGATGCCGATGGACAGGGCCCAGCTGATGGCCGGGGCGTACTCGTGATCCCCAACCACGTCGGCCTCGGGCTCGCCCTCATGCCGCCACAGGTAGTCGATGAACTCGCCGCAGGTCACCGGGCCGGAGGCCAGAGGCACGGCGGGCTCGTCGATCTCGATCTCGGGTTCAACGGGAGTGTCCACCACGGGCGCGGGCTCCTCAGGGGCGGCCACTACGGGGATCTCCTCGGTTTCAGACTTGCCGCAGCCATCTATCGTGCAGGTGTGGGTCCGGGTGCCGTCGCCGTTTTCGGTCCAGTCACCCCAAGCATGGGTAAAGACATTGTTCTCAAGGGTGTGGCCGCTGAGGTACTTCTCGTCAAGGCTGGAGAACGTGCCGCCGGTGATGGTAACGCTGGTATTCGAGTCGGTCTTAATTTCGCCGGACACGCTGCCGCCATTGATTTTGACGGTGTTGGTCGCGCCCGCGGTAAGGCCGTTGTCGACCACGCCGCCGTTGAGTTCAGTGCTGGCCCCGGCGCCGTTCACCAGAATGCCGGTGTTATTTCCGGTGATTTTGCCGCTTTCATTGGTGAAGGAAGCGCCCTTGGCGCCAGCGACCCAAACGCCGGTGCCGTTCCCGGTGATGGTGACATCCTCCAGGGTGACATCAGCGCTTTTGCCAATGATCACGCCCGCGGTGTTGCCGCCGGTGATGGTGCCGGTCTTCTCCTCGCTGGTGTCCTGGATGGTCACATCGCCGCTGTCGATCTGGAAAGCCGTTTTCCCTTCGTTGGCGTCAATAGTATGGCCGTTCAGATCCAGATTCAGCGTCTTGCCCTCTGTGGCCGTTTTTGTGCCAACGCCCACATAGCCCTCCTTGCCCTCGCGGGTGACATCCGCGTTGAGCTGGACATTCCGGGTGCCGTCCTCATCGTTCCAGGCTTCGATCTCGTACTTGCTGTCGTCTATCTGGCTGCCATAGCCATAGCGGTTGGTCCCCTCGATTTGAGTGCCCTTCGTGTTGTTAACGGCATTCTGCAAATCTCCAAAGTTTGCCGCCAGGGCGGGGGCCACCAGGCTGGCACACAGGGTCAGGGACAGACCCACGGACAGGGCCTTTTTGAAATACTTCTTTGCCATAATCTCTCCTCCTAGAAATATAATTTGATAGAAGTTGAAATTCTGGCGGACGGGCTGGCATAGCGTCGACGCAAGCTCCACATCTCTCGCTTCGCTGCGTCTCCTTTCCCCGCGCAATCGGGCTCGCGCGGGGGCCCATTTGGGGCACGCTTTAGCCCCCTGTCTTTGCGCCCCACCCTTTCGGATGGTTTGCCCTTTTCAGAAATTGCCGGGATGATTTGGGACCGGATCGGCGTTGAGCACCCCCCTTATAAAGGACTAGGATCGCCCTTTTCTTGTGATACAAGAAAAGGAGCTGCGCCTAGGCGCAACTCCTAAAGTGAACCAATGTAAAGACGTTATCCAAACCGTCTGCAACTGGCTGCCACCCCTAAAGGGAAGGCCCTCTAGCTTTGCGCCGCTGGCTTTCGCCAGGTTTGCCTTTTATTTGAATTCAGTATAACAGGCAGAGGGGTATTTGTCAAGGAGAAAATACAAAATAGGCATAATACAGCAAAATCTGGGCCGCTATTTGTGCGTAATGCCGAATCAGGCCGGTTCGGCCCAAATTGGCCTGAAAAGGCCCCCGCCTGTGGGCGGGGGCCGGTGGGGCTCAGTCCAATTCAAATTGACCCGTATACAGCTGGTAGTACCGCCCTTCTTCCTCAATGAGCTGGGCGTGGCTGCCCTTTTCGATGATCTCGCCGTGCTCGATGACCACGATGCAGTCCGAATTGCGCACGGTGGACAGCCGGTGGGCGATGACGAATACGGTGCGCCCCTCCATCAGCGCGTCCATGCCCTGCTGGATGTGCTGCTCGGTGCGGGTGTCGATGGAGGAGGTGGCCTCGTCCAGCACCATGATGGGCGGATCCTTGACGGCGGCCCGGGCGATGGCCAGCAGCTGCCGCTGGCCCTGGGACAGGTTGGCCCCGTCCCCGGTGAGCAGGGTCTGGTAGCCCTCGGGCAGGCGGCGGATGAAGCCGTCGGCGTTGGCGGTCTTGGCGGCCTGGATACACTCCTCGTCGGTGGCGTCCAGCCGGCCGTAGCGGATGTTGTCCAT
>CAZCFU010000246.1:0-2684 GCA_964498005.1 uncultured Oscillospiraceae bacterium
CCGGCCCCGGCCGCCGCCCCGGCCCCGGTATTCGTGATATCCGTAGTGGTTCTTGTGCCCGCCCATGATGAACTCCCTCCAAAAGCCGCGCCCGGACGCGCGGCATCGGATCGCGATGGCATCGTGCCACGCGGTATGATTAAAAGCAATATTATGATACCATGAAGGCACAGCCGGAATGGTATCATTGTCATCTTTTGCGGTTCCGCCAAAAGGGCGGGAGCAAAAGGACAAAAATTAAAGTATAATAGCCGTTTGCGGCTATTATACCACAAGGATTCCCATCAGTTCAACGCCCAAATGCTGATTTTGTGAAATAATTGTTAAAGTAATGTCGGCAAAATAGGACAAAAAGGGCCGTCCGGCATATCCGGACGGCCCTCATTTCCAGGCCCACTGGGTCAGGAGCAGCAGGCCCAGGCCGGGCAGGCCCAGCGCGCCCAGCACCAGGCCGTTGAGCAGGTTGACCCCCAGGGTGACGCCCAGCAGCGTCCCCAGCCCCTGAAACAGCCAGAGGAACACCAGCCCGATCCCAGACCGGACGACCAGACGGCACAGGGCGCCCAGGGGGCGGCGGCAGAGGGCCAGGACAAGCGCCAGCCCCCCTGCCGCCCACCAGACCCAACCGCTCACACCGCCTCCTCCTGGGCGGCGTCCAGCAGCTTCATCTGGCGCAGGAAGTAGGAGTAACGGCTTTGCAGGGCGTTGATCTGATAGACGCAGGAGTCCACCAGATCGGGATCGCTGTAGGCGTTGAACTGGGCGTAGGCGCAGTTGAGCTGATTGCGGGTCTCCCGCATCCCCTCCATCAACTGCCGGCGCTCCTCCTCCCGCCGCGCCAACTCCTTCCTGCGGCTGGAACGGACTGCCTCTGCCATGGGCTTCACCTTCCTTTCGCGGGGGTCGTTAAGGCCCCTCTGTCAGAATCTATGCCAAGTTTGGGCAAATATTCCAATTTATATACGTCATACAGGGGGGACCATCAGGGAAAATAAAAGCAGCGCCCCCGTTCGGGACGCTGCTTCATCATCAATAGAACTTCTTATTGCGGTTCTTCCGGGCCGCCTCGCTCTTCTTGCGGCGCTTGACGCTGGGGCTGTCGTAGTACTCGCGCTTACGCACCTCGGCCAGAACGCCGGACTTGGCGCAGCTGCGCTTGAAGCGCTTCAGCGCGTTCTCCAGAGACTCGCCCTCGCGGACATGAACTTCGGACATCTATATTTCCCTCCCTCCGAAACATCCGGTTAACTCCAGGATGCTTTAGGGGCCATTGGCGATGGCTTTAACAGGACTATTATATGTGAAAACCGTCCCAATGTCAACCGCAAAATATAGGGGAATATGCGGAATTAAATGGCAGATGCTGTTATTGGGGTTTTACGATGAGGTTGACCAGCCGTCCGGGCACCACGATGGTCTTGACCAGGGCCATGCCGTCGGTGAACTTCCGCACCTTGGCGTCGGCCTGGGCGGCGGCGATGATGGCGTCGTTGTCCGCCCCGGCGGGAACCACGATGTTGGCCCGCACCTTGCCGTTGACCTGGACAGCCATCTGGACGGTGTCGGCCACGGTCTTGCTCTCGTCGTAAGCGGGCCAGGGCTGCTGGCACACGAAGCCCTCGCCGCCCAGCATCGCCCACAGCTCCTCCGCCACATGGGGGGCAAAGGGGGACAGCATGGTGACCAGCGTCCTCATATCGCCCTTGGAGCAGCCGTTCTTCTGGAAGTCGCCCACCAGCGTCATCATGGCGGCGATGGCGGTATTGAACTTCATGGCCTCGATGTCGTCCGCCACCTTCTTGATGCACTTGTGGATGCCGGCTTCGTTTTCCTTCGTGTAATCCAGGCTGTCGGCGCAGCTCTCCGCCAGGTTCCACACCTTGTCCAAAAAGCGCTTGCAGCCCTTGACGGCGTTGTCCGACCACACCGCGGCCTGCTCGAAGTCGCCGATGAACATGATATACAGGCGCAGGGTGTCCGCGCCGTAGGCCTTCACCACGTCGTCGGGGTTGACCACGTTGCCCCGGGACTTGGACATCTTCTCGCCGCCCTCGCCCAGGATCATGCCGTGGCTGGTGCGCTTCTGATAGGGCTCCTTGGTGGGCACCACGCCGATGTCGTACAGGAACTTATGCCAGAACCGGGAGTAGAGCAGGTGGAGGGTGGTGTGCTCCATGCCGCCGTTGTACCAGTCGACGGGGGACCAATAGTCCAGCGCTTCCTTGGAGGCCAGCGCCTGGTCGTTGTTGGGGTCCATATAGCGCAGGAAATACCAGGACGAGCCCGCCCACTGGGGCATGGTGTCCGTCTCACGCTTGGCGGGGCCGCCGCAGCAGGGGCAGGTGGTGTTCACCCAGTCGGTCATCTTGCTGATGGGGCTTTCGCCGTCATCGGTGGGCTCGTAGCTCTCCACGTCGGGGAGCAGCAGGGGCAGCTCACTCTCGGGCAGGGGCACCCAGCCGCACTTGGGGCAGTTGACCATGGGGATGGGCTCGCCCCAGTAGCGCTGGCGGGAGAACACCCAGTCACGCAGCTTGTAATTTACCTTGGCCTCGCCGATGCCCTGCTCCTCCAGCCACTTGGTGATGACGGGGATGGCGTCCTTGACGGTCAGGCCGTTGAGGAACTGGGAGTTGACCATGATGCCGGTGTCGTCCTTGGCGGTGAAGGCGGCCTTCTGCACG
>CAZCFU010000247.1:0-2641 GCA_964498005.1 uncultured Oscillospiraceae bacterium
GCTCCCGCATTGCCCGCCGCCACAAAGATCTCATCCAGCTCCGTCGTAACCGGCATCATGCTGCCGGACATCACAACGCGTCCGCAAATAACAAGCGCCGGCATCACGGAACGGTTTGCAAGCGCCGAAAACAGCCCTACAACTTCCGCAACAGATATCTCATCGCTGACGTTTCGATTTTGCAAATCATTGAAGTAGAGACTATAATCATAATCCTCACAGTTGCCGGAAATCAGCCGGTTTGCGTTTTCACAGAAATAATTAAATGCAGCCGTAATGCTGTCCCGAACGCTCTTGGGCGAGTGCGCAAGGCCCTCCACATTTTTGAAGCTGAACTTCCCTGAGCCCGTCAGCAGCTTGTTCTCAAGGCGATAAATGCCAACCTTGTCGCCGACAGAACGGCCAACCGCATACACATACCCTGGTGTTTCAAGACCGTCAAATATCAGCGTTCCCGTTGCGACCTCCGGGAGGGCAACGATACGCTCCTCACCGGTATCCAGGTCAATATAGCCCAGCGCAACATCGCTGAACTCCGCCGGATTCATCTTGCGAAGCTGCTCTTTGACTCTTCTCCTGCACTCGATACAGTATTCCAGAAGCTCGCGGGCTTCCTCTTTCGTCATCTCCTCATCGGGGTAGATCAGCTTCGCCATACCTGAGAAAGTCCTTCGGACAGCGGTATCATCGCGCGTATTGTAATTGTCATTCAGCGCGAAATAATTGCCGAATGAGTTAGTAAAGTCATACTTCCTCATGGCATGGCAGAACTCAGAGAAACAGTCAGAAATCAAACCATATCCCTGTGTGAACAGGCTGGCCCTGAGTTTCGGCGTCTCCCAGCCGGGCAGATACGCGTGAATACGGTCAAAAAACGCCGAGTCGTGATTGAACTCCTCCGGGAACGGCTCGAACAGGTTTGTTGTACGCATCATATCGGCGACGCTTCTGAAGGTATTTCCCTCAAAGGCAATCGACGCGTCAGAACTGATGGACTCAGCGCCTCTTGCAAAGGAGCCGTTTGCCATATAGTTCTTCATAATCTGAATCATGTCGCCGGAAGCCTGGGTGATACCGCTGACCTCATCAAAGGCGATGCAGTCCCAGTTGCCAACCAGGCCAATCTTACGGGAACCCATATTGTAAAACATGTTGGACACCGTCGTGTGGCCGCTGCTCATCAGAATAGAGTACGGAGACAACTCACTGTAGACATGGGATTTTCCGGTACCACGCGGTCCGAGCTCAACCAAGTTATAGTTTTTCTGGATAAACGGTACAAACCGGAGCAGATAATGGAATTTCTGTTTCTCCGTCAGCGCATCCGGCTCATAGCCCGCCGACTTGAGAAGCAGCGCGATCCATTCGTCTTTCGTAAAGTTCTGACGGGCATCCTTGATTTCATCCAGGTCAAGATTGGGCATCTGGATCGGCTTCAGCGAGGCAATCTCAAATGGGGATTCATACCTTGACCTCTTTTTGCGGACCTTCTTCTTTTTCTTATTCCCAAAGATATCCGCATCATAATCGTCTTCCTGGCCCCCGCCCTTGTCCAATCCGACATACTCAATCCTGACAATGCACCAGATCCCGCCGACAAGCAGTTTCTCATTGTGGACCACAAGATCGGAGCTTACTTCAAACGGGTCCATATTGAGGTTCGTAAATCTGGCAACGTACTTGTCCTCGCGCTCATCCAGCTCCACGGTAATCTTGTCAATAATGGTGTACTGGCCGTTTTCCCTGATTTTGGATTTGATATACTCACTCTGATCCGGCCTCACATAGTTTTCACTCAATATGCGCTTTATTTTGCCCAGGCCAATCTCAATCGCGTCCTCATCATCCGTGGCGCAGTACATCCCCAGCAGATACTCCAGTACATATGTAGGCACATTCGCGCCCTTTTTCATTAAGGAAGTCAGGTCCTTCCTTACAACTTTTCCCGGAAAGTTATCCAAGATCTTTTCGTCCAATGTGGTCATGCCCTTGGCCTCCCTCTTCGTTACAGATCAAAACTAAAAGTTCCGGCAAATGCCAGCTTTGCTCTGAAGGGTATTCTGGCAGCGACTGTGTAGTCATCCTGACCGCTCTCGCGAATCATCAGCTCATATTGGTCGCCGCTGTCATCGCGGGTATTCAGGCAGAACTGGACTTTTTCTGTGGAAAGCTTGCCATCCTTGATTTCAATCAACTGGCGGTCGTTCAAAACATGGCCGGTCGCGTCAATGAAGAAAAGCTCATACGCGTTATCCTTCGGGGCTCCAGAATCATTCAGCACAAAGCCCAGGCTGAAGATATTATTGGTAATCGTATAATTGGGCTTTGCGGGTCTGATTGCAGCCGCGCCGTCCGGGTTGGCAACCCGGTACATTTCCCTCGGAGACTTGCGGACCATTTTCTTTCGCTCCGTTCCGGTGGATTTGCGATTCTCAACGGTCCTTCTGGACGCCTCTGCCAGACGGACAAACTCTGCCCGCGTTTCGGAATTCTCATCCACCGCCGCAGCACGGATCGGATGGCATACAAAATAAACAATTTGCTTGCTGGCCGCCATAACGTTCAGAAGTTCCAGCGCCTTATCCAGACGGTCCGCGTCCAGATTCACAAACGGATCATCCAGAATCAGGAACGGCTGCTC
>CAZCFU010000248.1:0-2610 GCA_964498005.1 uncultured Oscillospiraceae bacterium
CGTCTCATGGGTCATGCCCTCCTGCGGTACAGGGTGAATTTGATCCTGCCGTAGCGGTACTCCCTCCCCTTTTCATAGGGGGCGGGGGGCTCGGGCAAGACACGGTCTGCCGGACTTTCGCATACTATTATACCATTTTCCACCACAATGTCAATTGCCGTGATGAGCTCCAGCGCCCGCTCCAGATTGCCGGAGGCATAGGGCGGATCCAGGAAAATGAGCCCGTACTTCTCCCGGCAGCGGCTGAGGAACGCGGCAAAATCCTTTCCGTGGCAGGCGGAGCGATCCTCAAAGCCGCAGTTCTTGATATTGCGCCGCACCACCTTCAGCGCGGCGGGCGCGCTGTCCACAAAGTCGCAGAACACCGCCCCCCGGGACAGGGCCTCGATGCCCAGCTGGCCGGTGCCGGCGAACAGATCCAGCACCCGTCTGCCCTCAATGTCGAACTGGATGGCGCTGAACAGCCCCTCCTTCACCCTGGATGTGGTGGGGCGGGTATCCAGGCCGGGCAGCTCCTCCAAATGCCGCCCCTTGGCCAGACCCGTGATCACTCTCATGGCATCTCGTCCTTTCCCTGTGGATCGTTTGGCTTGTGAAAATGGGTATACACCGCCTGGGCGGTGTTTTTCGGCACGACGGCGGCCAGTTCCTCCAGTGAGGCGGCCTTCACCGCCTTCACGCTCTTGAAGGCTTTCAGCAGCTGTGTCTTCCGGGTGGGCCCCACACCTGGGATCTCGTCCAGCGCCGAGCCCTTCAAATGGCTGGCCTGCTGCTGGCGGTGGAACTCAATGGCAAAGCGGTGGGTCTCCTCCTGGATGCGGCCCACCATGGCGAACAGCGCCTGGTTGGCCTGGATGCCGATCTCCCGGCCGTCCCCGGCCACCAGGGCCCGGGTGCGGTGGCGGTCGTCCTTCACCATGCCGTACACCGGGATACCGTCAAGCCCCAGCTTCGCCATGGCCTCGCAGGCCGCCTTCACCTGTCCCGCGCCGCCGTCCATCAGCAGCAGGTCGGGCTTGGCGGAAAACTTCTCGTCCCCATCCAGGTAGCGCCGGAACCTCCGCTCCACCACCTGCTCCATGGAGGCGTAGTCGTCGGCGTGGGGCATATCCTTCAATTTGAAATGGCGGTAGTCCCGCTTCAGCGGCCTGCCGTCGATGTGGACGGTCATGGACGCCACGATGTCCGAACTGCCCGTGTTGGAGATGTCGAACGCCTCGATCCGGTGGGGCGGCTCCTCCAGCCCCAGCGTGGCGCCCAGCAATTCGGTGAGCTTGGAGCGCCGCTCCTCCGCCGTGGTGGCCCGGAGCACCTCCTCGGCGGCGTTCTCGTTGGCCAGCTTGACCAGCTCCATTTTCGCCCCCCGCTGGGGGGTGAGCACCTCTACCTTGCGACCCACCGCCTCGGTGAGCATCCGGGCCAGCTCCACCCGCTCGTCGATGTCGCAGGGCAGCAGGATCTGCCGGGGCAGCTGGCCCCGTCCGCCGTAATACTGGGCCGCCAGGGTGGACACGGTGGTCTGCTCGTCCTCCATGGGAATGCCCAGCAGCTCCCAGTCCTTGGCCGCCAGCTCGCCGCCGATGTAGTGGAGCACTACGAAACAGCTCTTGGCCTCCCCCCGGTGGTAACCCACCACGTCGGTGTCCGCCAGCGACCCGGCCACCGCCTTCTGCCGCTTGGACAGCAGCTGGATAGAGCGGACGCGGTCCCGGAGCTGGGCGGCCTTCTCAAAGCGCAGCTCCTCCGCCGCCAGCTCCATCTCGGCGGTCAGCTCGTCCACCACCTCGTCCAGACGGCCTTCCAGCAGCCGCACCGCCTGGTCGATGGAGCGCTTGTACTGGGTCTGATCCATCTCGGGGCGGCAGTAGCCGTCGCATACCCCCATATGGAAATTGAGGCAGGGCCGCTCCTTGCCGATGTCCCTGGGGAACTTCCGGCGGCAGGCAGGCAGGCGCAAGGCTTCCCTCAACGCGTCGATGATCCCCTGGCTGGCGCCCCGGCTCCCATAGGGACCAAAGTAACGCGCCCCGTCCTCCTGCACCTTGGCGGACAGCGAGAACCGGGGATAATCCCCCAGGGACAGACGGATATAGGGGTATCCCTTATCGTCCTTGAGCAGGATATTGTACCGGGGCATATGGCGCTTGATAAGGGCGCACTCCAGCACCAGGGCCTCAAACTCCGACTGCGCCACGATGACGTCAAAATGGTCGATCTGGCCCACCATGGCCCGGGTCTTTTCGTTGTGCCGGGACTGATCCTGGAAGTACTGGCTGACCCGGTTTTTCAGCGCCTTGGCCTTGCCCACGTAGATGACCTCGCTGGCGGCGTTCTGCATGATATAGACGCCGGGCTTCAGCGGCAGGGCGTGGGCCTTATCCCGCAGTTCATCGAATGTCAACGGGGTCACCTCCTGTTGTCGCGCTTCTGAGCAAAAAAAGCGCCGCGTTTCGCGGCGCTTTTCATGATGATTTGCGATTACTCGGCAAACTCAGAATTGATGAGCTCCACCAGAGCGTTGATGGCAGCCTCCTCATCGGGGCCGTCGGCAATGAGGTTGATGGCCGTGCCCTTCACGATGCCCAGGGACAGGACGCCCAGCAGGCTCTT
>CAZCFU010000249.1:0-2602 GCA_964498005.1 uncultured Oscillospiraceae bacterium
AGCTGCTGGATTTCGTGGGCCAGTTCCCCCACTACTTCGTGGGCTCCAACGCCGATCTGCCCATTGTGGGCGGCTCCATTCTGGCCCACGACCACTTCCAGGGCGGGCGGTACGAGTTCGCCATGGCCAAAGCCCCGGTGGAGACCCCCTTCACCTTCCCCGGCTTCGAGGATGTGGCGGCGGGTATCGTGAAGTGGCCCATGTCGGTGGCGCGGATCGCGTCCCAGGATCCGGAGCGGCTCATTGAGCTGGCGGATAAAATCCTGATCGCGTGGCGGGGCTACACCGACGAGAGCGCCTTCATCTTCGCCGAGACGGACGGAGAGCCCCACAACACCATCACCCCCATCGCCCGGAAGCGGGGGGACAAGTTCGAGCTTGACCTGGTGCTGCGCAACAACATTACCACCGAGGAGCATCCCCTGGGTGTCTACCATCCCCATGCCGAGCTGCACCACATCAAGAAGGAGAACATCGGCCTCATCGAGGTGATGGGCCTTGCCGTCCTCCCGGCGCGGCTGAAGGAGGAGCTGGCGGCGGTGGCGGAGGTGCTGGCAAATGGGAAGGATCTGCGGGCGGACGAGTTGACCGCCAAGCACGCCGACTGGGCGGAGGGGTTCGCCAAGAACTACGATATCACGGCGGACAACGCCCTGGACATCGTGAAGAAGGAGACGGGCCTGGTATTCGCCAAGGTGCTGGAACACGCCGGCGTGTACGCCCGTACCCCCGAGGGGAAGGAAGCTTTCCTGCGGTTCCTGAACGTAATATAGAAAAACCACCCCCGGCCCAGCCGGGGGTGGTTTTTTATCATCAGGGCCACAGCTCGTCGGGATATAGCCCGTCTTCGGTCATTTTGGCGATGGCGGCGGCCACGGCGGGCTTGTCCTCCTTGTAGGTGACGCCGTACCACTTGTCCCCGGAGGACAGGGCGTGGACGCGGGCCCGCCCCTCGTCCACCAATTGGCCCACCAGGGTGGGCAGCAGATATTCCGCCTTCATGGGGTTTTCGGCCAATGCGTTGTCCAGGAAAACGGGGAACCGTGCCCGGGCCTGCTCCAGCAGGGAGGGGGTGAAGCCCCAGAAGTTCATGGACACCATGGCGTTCCCGGGGAGGGCGGTCCAGGTCTCTCCGCCGTCCTCGGTAAAGCGGGGAGGCGGGCCTTTTTCGATGTGGGTGCGCTCCACGATGCCGGTGAGATAGCCGTCCGCCCCCACCCGGCACACCCCCCGGGCCACATGGCCGTAGTCGGTGACGGTGTTCTCCAGCCGGTAGGCCACCATGGCGTACTCGTCCCCGTCCGGGTGGGCGCGCAGGTGGTCGTAGATGACCCGGAACGCCTCGGGGCCGTAGTAATCGTCGGCGTTGAGGATGGCGAAGGGGCCGTCCACAAAGGGCTGGGCCGCCAGCGCCGCCTGGGCGGTGCCCCAGGGCTTGACCCGCCCCTCGGGGATGGAGTACCCCTCCGGCAGATCGTCCATGCGCTGGAAGGCGTAGCGCACGTCCATGTACCGTTCCACACGCTGGCCGACGCGCTCCTTGAAATCCGCCTCGATCTCATGCTTGATGACAAAGACCACGGTCTCAAACCCGGCGCGGCGGGCGTCATAGATGGAATAGTCCAAGATGACCTGGCCGTGGCCGCCTATGGGATCCATCTGCTTGAGCCCGCCGTAACGGCTGCCCATGCCGGCGGCCATAATAACGAGAATCGGTTTCTTCATAAGAAGCGTCTCCTTTTAGGGCGAAAACGCCCGATTCAGAGGGTGAACTGAATGACGCAGAACGCGGCGTAGACTGCCAGCAGAACGACGCCCTGGAACCGGCTGAGCTTTCCCCGCGCCAGGGCGGGGAGGGTGAGGAAGGCCATGACAAAAAACATCACCGGGATGTCCATCACCAGCGAGGCGTTATATCCCGCGATAGTGGAGCTTTTAGGGACAGGGAAGGGGGCCAGGGCCACCGAAACGCCGGACACCAGCACCAGATTGAACAGGTTGGCGCCGATGACGTTGCCCAGGGACAGCGCCCCGTGGCCCTTGGCCAGGGAGGTGATGGCGGTGACCAGCTCGGGCAGGGAGGTGCCCAGGGCTACGAAGGTGAGGGCGATGACCGACTCGGGCACGCCCAGGGCCTGGGCGATGAGGGTGCCGTTTTCCACCAGCAGGTTGGCGCCCACGGCGATGAGGGCGGCCCCAATGACGATCATGACCACGTCCTTGAGGGTGGAGCCCTCTGTCTCCTGGGGCTCGGGGCGGGAATGGGCTTTGGAGCGTCCGCCGGACTTCATCTGCCATACGGTGGCGACCATATAGGCCAGGAACAGAGCCAGGAAGAAAAACCCGGACACCTGGCTGAAGTAGCCGGTGGTGTAGGCGATACCGGCGTAAATGGCGGCGGCGGTGAAGAAGAAGGCCACCGGCAGGCGCAGGGACTTGGGATCCACCTTGCCGGGGCGGACGGCCACCGTGATGGCGGCGATGAGGGCGGTGTTGCAGATAACGGAGCCGATGGCGTTGCCGTAGGCGATCTCGCCGTGGCCGCTGAGGGCGGAGGTGGTGGACACCATCACCTCGGGCAGGGTGGTGCCGATGGACACCA
>CAZCFU010000250.1:0-2591 GCA_964498005.1 uncultured Oscillospiraceae bacterium
GCTCCACCATCTCATAGGAGCCGCAGCGCTCCACGATCTCCTCGTACAGCTCGGACAGGCTGCGCCCGGTGGTGGCCAGCATCTCCACCAGCAGGGAGGCGGCATAGATGCCGTCCTTGCCCTGGATGTGCCCCCGGACGGTGAGGCCGCCGGAGCTCTCGCCGCCGATGACCGCCCCGGTCTCGTTCATCTTGCCGGAGACGTGTTTGAAGCCCACGGGGACCTCGTAGCAGGTCTCGCCGAATTCTGCCGCGATGGCGTCCAGCAGGTGAGTGGTGGCGATGTTGCGCACCGCCGCCCCATGCCAGCCCTTGTACCGCAGCAGATAGTAGTACAGCAGCACCAGGATCTTATTGGGGTGGAGGAACTCGCCCCGGTCGTCGATGACGCCCAGGCGGTCAGCGTCGCCGTCGGTGGCGATGCCGATGTCGCACCTGTTCTCCATGACGAAGCTCTGCAGGCCGATCAGCGTCTTGCTGCTGGGGGCGGGGAGGCGGCCGCCGAACAGGGCGTCATGCCGCTCGTGGATCACATCCACATCGCACCGGGCGGTGATCAGGATGGTGCTCAGGGCGGTTTTGGACACGCCGTACATGGGATCCAGCACCACCTTCAGCCCCCGGGAGCGGATGGCGTCCATGTTCACTGAGCGGATCACCGAATCGATATAGGCGTTCATGGGGTCGATGACCTGGATCTGCCCCGTGCGCACCCCCTCTTCGTAGGGTACCGTGGGGATGTCCCCCTCGGGCAGGGCGGCAATGTATTCTTCAATGCTGCCGGTGACCTCCTCGTCGGCGTCCCGGCCGCCCTTGGTGAACACCTTTACGCCGTTATAGAGCGCCGGGTTGTGGCTGGCGGTCACCGCCATGCCGTAGGACAGCTCGTAATAGCGCACGGCGAACATGATCAGCGGGGTGGGGGCCTCCCGCTCCACCACCATGCAGGGTACGCCCGCCCCGGCCATCACCTCGGCGGCCCAATGGGCGGCCTCGGCGGAGAGGAACCGCCGGTCGTAGCCGATCAGAAAGCCCCGGCTGGCCACGCCCTCGTCCTTCATTTTCTGTGCCAGCGCGGCGGTCAGCCGCTGTACATTGGTCTTGGTGAAGCCATCGCCGATGATGGCGCGCCAGCCGCCTGTTCCGAATTGAATGCCGCTCATAGATTCTATCTCCTTCCCATGATGACCGTGATTTCATTGACGCTCCCCGCGGGCAGGGCGGGGATCAGGCCGTCCACTGCCTGCCCGTTGCAGGCGACAGACGCCACGCCCTTCTCCACCCCGTCGGGGTTTTGTACGGTGATACGGTACTCCGCACCCCGCCATACCCGGGTGATTTTGAACTCCTTCCAGTCCGCCGGGACGCAGGGGTCGATGAGCAGTCCGCCGAATTGGGGGCGCAAGCCTAAAATATACCGCGTGGCGGCGAAGTAGCTCCAACCGCCGGAGCCGGTCATAAAGGGGTGCCGTGCCCGGCCGAAGGCGGTGTGATCGGGGCCCATGACGAACTGGCAGTAGGAGTAGGGCTCGCTCTGCCGCACCTCTATTTTATCATTTTGTGCCGCCGGACACAAGGCCCGATAAAATTTCATGGCCCGGTTTCCCCGGCCCAGCATGGCCTCGGCGCACCACGCCCAGGGGTTGGGATGGGAGAAGATGGCGCCGTTTTCCTTGATGCCGGGGTAAACCCGGGTGATGAAGCCGATGGCGTCGTCCGGTTTGGTGTAGGATGGGGCGTTGAGCTTCAGGCCATAGTCGGTGTACAGATATTCGTCGACGGCGTCCATGGCCTTGACGGCCCGCCCGCCCTGGGCCGCGCCGGAGAGCACCGCCCATACATTGCTCTCCAGGTGTACCCGGCCCTCGGCGTCAGTGTGGGTGCCGATTTTCCGCCCGTCCGCCGTGATGCCCCGGATGTACCAGTCACCGTCCCACAGCTCCCGCTCACAGGTCTCGGTGACGGCCCGGCGCATAGCGCCGTAGCGCTCCGCATCCTCATCCCGGCCCAGCGTCCGGGCCGCGTCCACAAAGTGTCCCAGGGCCCAGACGTGGAGGAAGGACACCATGGCGCTCTCGCCGCCGCCTAAATTGAGGCAGTCGTTCCAGTCCGCCCGCAGGCCCTTGCAGATGCCGTGGGCGCCCACCTGGGCGGCGGAGAAGTCCAGGATCTTCTTTAAATGCTCGTATACCGTCCCCTCGCCGCCGTCGGCGTAGCCCACCGTCTCGTCGAAGAAGGACATATCCCCGGTTTCGCGCGCATACTCCACGACAGAGGCCACCAGCCACAGCGCGTCGTCGGCGCAGGCGTCCTCCAGCCCGTGGACGATGGAGGCCTTGTCCGGCGTGGGGATCACGGTGGGGGATTTGTAGGCGGGCTTTTCGGGCTGAGGGCCGAACCAGGCCGGGTCAAAGAGATGCAGGCCGTAGCCCTGGGTGGTCAGCCCCTGCATGAGCTGTAAGATCCGCTCTTTGCATTTGTCCGGGTTGGAGTGGGGGATGGTCATGGCGTCCTGGGCGGTGTCCCGGTAGCCCAGCCCGGTGCGGCCGCCCACCTCGATGAAGGAGGCGAACCGGGAGAACATCACGTTGA
>CAZCFU010000251.1:0-2580 GCA_964498005.1 uncultured Oscillospiraceae bacterium
CTGGGCACCAAGGGCATCTCCGCCTTCATCGTGGAGAAGGACTTCCCCGGCTTCAAGGTGGGCTCCCACGAGAAGAAGATGGGCATCCGCGGCTCCTCCACCTGCGAGCTGGTGTTTGAGGACTGCATCGTTCCCAAGGAGAACCTGCTGGGCGAGCTGAACAAGGGCTTCAAGGTGGCCATGACCACCCTGGACGGCGGCCGTATCGGCATCGCGGCCCAGGCCCTGGGCATCGCCCAGGCCTCCATCGACGAGTGCGTGAAGTACACCAAGGAGCGCGTGCAGTTCGGCCGCCGCATCAGCCAGTTCCAGAACACCCAGTTCCAGCTGGCCGATATGCAGGCCAAGGTGGACGCGGCCCGTCTGCTGGTCTACCGCGCCGCCCAGGCGAAGCAGGATCACGAGCCCCACAGCCATCTGGCCGCTATGGCCAAGCTGGTGGCCTCCGAGACCGCTTCCGACGTGACCCGCCGCACCCTCCAGCTCACCGGCGGCTATGGCTACACCCGTGAGTATCCCTTTGAGCGCATGATGCGCGACGCCAAGATCACCGAGATCTACGAGGGCACCTCCGAAGTCCAGCGCATGGTCATCTCCGGCTGGATGGGCGTGAAGTAAATTTTTCCTTCCTTCTATCATAGCACTACGAAAGGGCGCTCCGCCAAATCCGGCGGAGCGCCCTTTCGCGCCCATTCAAAGCGGTTCATTGATCCCCAATTCCGCCAGCGCCCCCAGCAGGGAGCGCCACTGCCTGAGCAGTTCGCCGTACCGGGCCGTCCCGTGGTCGGTCAGGCGGTAGTACTTCCGGGCGGGGCCGTCGGAGGTCGCGCCCGTATACTGCTCCGAGCAGCCCTCCCGGCACAGCCCCCGGAGGATGGCGTAGACGGCGCTCTCCTGGGTGTCGGGGAAGGCGTCGTGAAGCCGCCGGAGCAGCTCATAGCCGTACTGATCCCCCTGAACCAGCAGGTGGAGCAGGCACAGCTCGATGAGGTCTTTTTTCAGCATAGGGCCACCCCCGCGCCCGCAAGACCCATAGCAGTGAGAAGGGCGTACCGCCTCAGATAGGGTTGGAACCAGTCCTCGGGAATGGTTTCCCTCAGGATATTGAAACTCGAAAAATTCCACAACATCCCCAGGATATCCAAAGCCAGTACCGCCGAGGTCAGAGCCAGAAGATAGACCACCGCCCATCGGCGATCCCGGGTTCGGGCCTTCACCAGGGCAACCGTCCCCACCAGGCCTGCCAGGGCGCATCCGCCATACTCCAGCCAACGGTTCATGGCCATGGCAGCAGAGGACGATTTCCCCGAGTAGGCGGCGCCAATGCCCTCGCCGATGAAGTTGGTGTCCTCCACCCAGGTGGTCAAAAACCGATCCGGGTCAGAGGAGATACGCCAGGCCGCCCACCACCCCAGAGCAATGGCCGCCAGCATCAGCAATGCGCAGAAAATCATTCCTTTGGAAAGAGGGCGTTTTGTCTGCTCCCTCCGGCGGAGAAACCACACCAGGCACAGGACAACCCCAGCTGTCAATTGGAGTATGGGCAGGACGGTCAGGATGGTAAACTCCGGGTCGCCCCACTGGTATTCGCCGCCCCACTCATACCAGCGAAACAGCCGAAAGGTGGGAGAAATAGGAAGCGGAGCCAGCGCCGCCGACAGCAGACAGGCGGTCAACGCGATGAACACCGCCAGCCAGATGCGATACTGCTTGACCGTAGTAAGCTGCATCACTGCGTCCCCTGGCTTGCCCAAGTCCCGGCGCAGTTCCTCCTCTGTCCGGGGCGGGTCGCTCACGATGTCCCGGTAGTCGGCGATGACATCCTCGGCCTCCTGGGGCGGCAGCCGCCACCGGGCGGCCCGCTCCAGCCGGGCCATGTAATCCTTTTTCATACCAGCGCCACCCCCGCGCCCAGAAGTCCCACAGCGAAAGTGGCGGTGTATTGGCCCAGATAGGGAAGATACCAGTTTTCAGCGAACCCATACGTAGGGTCTATGCTGCCGAACATATCCAGCGTCAGCAGGGGTACCATCAGGGCGGCCATGGCCAGCACATAGACCGCCGCCCAGCGGCGGTCCTGGGTGCGGGCCCTCACCAGCGCAAAGGTTCCCAGCGCCGCCATAGCGGCGGCATTCCATATCAGGGCTTCGCCAAAGATGAGATTGGAAAGAGAAGTCATTCTGTCCGAGGGGCCTATGAGGGCCGGAACCTCACCCAGCACCTTCGAAAAGCCCACAGGGTCGCGCAGAATGAGCCCGTCAGCCAGCAGGAGACCGCCGGTCCAAAGGGTCAGCGCCTCCAGCAGGATCGGGACAGCTTTGGGGAGGCGTTCACCCTTGTGCCCTTTCCAGCGGAACCAGACCAGGGCCGTGACCGCGCCCAAAGCGGCCGCGACGAACGGGTTGCAGGGCAGGCCGTAGGGGGAGCGCCAGTTGTGCCATGAGCGGAGAAAGTACATCTCCCAAAAGGGAAACCCAGGGGCCGTTCCGCTGAAACCCAGCGACAGAATGCAGAAGGCCATGACGCCAAACGCCGCCTGCCAGATGCGGTACGCCCTGGGCGGGGACACCAGCAGCTTGA
>CAZCFU010000252.1:0-2570 GCA_964498005.1 uncultured Oscillospiraceae bacterium
GGGATGAAGTCCAGCACCGCCAGGCCAAAGGCCAGCAGCAGGCCGTAGGGCTGGCCCATCAGGAAAAAGCCCACCCCCAGGATGAGGAACACCCCGGTGGACAAAATGAGCTGGCTCTTGATATAGCCGCCGAAAGCGCTCATAAAGATGTTCTTCACCGAGCGGCAGAAGTCCCGGGCCATCATGGGCACCCGGTCGGTGAACTCCTGGCGCAGGCGGGGATAGTCCCCGGTGATGAAGTAGCTGGCCATCATGAACACGATCAGGGCCACGGCGAAGCCGGACACGTTGGTCACCATGGACGGGGCCTGTCCCGCCATCTGGGTCAGCCATCCGGAAAAGTCCAGCCCCTGGACCCAGTCCAGCAGCGCGTCGATGAGATCCTCGCTGGTGGTGATGAAGCCCTGGGGCACAAAATCACCCATCCCCTCCAGCCAGCCGCCCACGCTGTTGATGACGTTGACCACGCCGTTCAGCAGCTCGTCCAGCAGGGACTGGCGGTTGTCGAACAGGGAGCGGATCTGATCCACCGCCATCCAGCTCAGGCCGAACAGCGCGCCGCCGATGACGGCGAACACCATGACGATCAAGATCATGGAGATGACCTTGCGGGAGCCGCTGCTCTTCCCCTCCAGCCAGCGCACCGCCGGGTTGAGCATCCAGGCGAACACCAGCGCCAGCGCAAAGGGGCTGAGCAGGGAAACCAGGGGCAGCCCCACCCAGAACAGCAGTGCCAGCCCGCCCAGCAGCAGCGCGCCCCGTATGCCCAGCCGGAGCCAGAGCTGTCCCCGCTGGCGCCATGTGAGTTGTGTGAATTCCACTTCACCTGCCCCCATTTCTATCCAGGATTTCTTCATTATAAGCCAACTATCCGGCGTTGACAAGCGCAAACCTTTTGACTATACTAATTCATCATACAATTTTAAAAAATAGTAAAGGAGTATCACGGATATGCACTCCCAACGGTTCCAACGGGGCTATGTCCCCATCTTCCTGTCCTATTATAAGCCGCACCTGAAGCTGTTTATTCTGGATATGTGCTGCGCCCTGGGCATTGCCCTGGTGGATCTGGCCTTCCCCGCCGCCTCCCGGCAGGCGCTGAACACGCTGCTGCCCCAAAACCTGTACGGCGCTTTCTTCGCCGTCATGGCCATACTCCTGGGGGCCTACGCCCTGCGCTCGGTGATGTACTTCATCGTCACCTACTGGGGCCACATGATGGGCGTGCGCATCGAGGCGGACATCCGCCGGGATCTGTTCGGCCATATGCAGGATCTGTCCTTCTCCTTCTATGACAAGAACCGCACCGGCCAGCTCATGAGCCGGGCCACCAACGACCTGTTTGAGATCACGGAGCTGGCCCACCACGGCCCGGAGGATCTGTTCATCTCCATGGTGACGCTGATCGGCGCGTTCTGCATGATGCTGTCCATCCAGTGGAAGCTGGCCCTCATCGTGTTTGCCGTGGTGCCCATCTTTGTGGTGTTCACCGTCATCCAGCGCAAGCGGATGATGAAGGCCTCCGTGCGGCAGAAGCAGACCATGGCGGGTATCAACGGCCAGCTGGAGTCCTCCATCTCCGGGATGCGCACCGCCAAGGCCTTCGCCAACGAGGGCCAGGAGGACCAGAAGTTCCAGGCCGCTAACGAACAGTTCAAGGGGGCCAAGCGGGACTATTACAAGGCCATGGCCATTTATCACGGCGGGCTGGAGTTCGCCCTGCCCGCCATGAACGTGCTCACCGTGGCGGTGGGCGGATACTTCATCATGCGGGGCGAGATGGACTTTGTGGATCTGGTCACCTTTACCCTGTACATATCCACCTTCCTCACCCCGGTGCGCAAGCTGGCGGCGTTCGTGGAGCAGTTCCTCAACGGCATGGCCGGCTTCAAGCGCTTCGTGGAGCTGATGCGGGTGGAGCCCGCCGTCCAGGATGCCCCGGACGCGGCGGAGATGGGGACGGCCCAGGGCGACATCCTCGTCGACGACGTGTCCTTCCACTACGACGACGGCCCCGCCGTGCTGGATCACGTGTCCATCCACATCCCCCGTGGGGAGACGGTGGCAGTGGTGGGCCCCTCCGGCGGCGGCAAGTCCACCCTGTGCCAGCTCATCCCCCGGTTTTACGACGTGACCGACGGCCGCATCCTGGTGGACGGCCAGGACGTGCGCTCGGTGACCCAGCGCTCCCTGCGGCACAACATCGGCATCGTCCAGCAGGACGTGTTCCTGTTCGCGGGGACGATCATGGACAACATCCGCTACGGCCGGCCCGACGCCACCGAGGCGGAGGTCATCGACGCGGCCAAGCGGGCGGAGATCTACGACGATATCATGTCCATGCCCGACGGCTTCCAGACCTACGTGGGGGAGCGGGGCGTGATGCTGTCCGGCGGGCAGAAACAGCGGGTATCCATCGCCCGCATCTTCCTGAAAAACCCGCCCATCCTGATTCTGGACGAGGCCACCTCCGCCCTGGACTCGGTGACGGAGGCCCGCATCCAGTCCGCCTTTGACGAGCTGGCGAAGGGCCGCACCACCCTCATCATCGCCCACCGGCTGTCCACCAT
>CAZCFU010000253.1:0-2564 GCA_964498005.1 uncultured Oscillospiraceae bacterium
ATGACCTTGGTGTACTCCTCCGCCAAATCGGCGTTGGAGCCCTCCAGCACTCCCTGGAGGAGCTTGCCGGTGCCGTACCAAAGCCCCCCGTTCTTGTCGATGGGCATATAGCGGGTGTCGCTCAGCTGCTGCATCCCGTTATAGTTGGCGTAATCGAAGATACCGATGGGCAGCTTCTCCGAGGGGTCGGTGACCTCGATGAGGCCGCCCACATCGCTGAGTACAAAGCGGCCCTCGTTGTCTCCCAGGCAAAACACCTTGTTTATCACGGGCTGGCCGTTCTCGTCCACCTCGCCGGTGGCCCGCTCCAGCTCGGACATGATGAAAGCGCCGTTGCGGGTGTAGCTGACCTCGCCGGTGGCCAGATCCACCAGGGCGAAGAACCCGTCACCCTCGATCATGTAGTCCAGGGTGCGCTGGTTGTCCACCACAGGCCCCTGGGTGAAGTTGGTGGAGGTCATCAGCAGCCGGGTGCCCACGCCCATGGGCAGCTGCGTATTGTCCTCGCCGTTCAGCGCGCCCCGATGGTTCTGATACATCAGGGCGGTGAAATCGGAGCGGTCGGCCTTGAAGCCCACGGTATTCAGGTTCGCGATGTTGTCGCCGATGATGTTCATCCGCCGCTGCTGCATCTGGGCGCCCACAGCGCCGATGTAAAAGGATTGATTCATGCTCTCTCACCTCATCCTAACCGGCCCACGTCGCTGGCGGCGTGGCTCATAACCTCATCGTACATCTTGGTCACCGAAGCCGCGCTCTGCAGGGCGCGCTGGCAGGTGAGCATATCGGTCATCTGGCGGATCATATCCACATTGGAGCGCTCCAGGTACTTCCACATGACCTCGGGCGTCTCCATGGCCTCGGCGCCCTCCCCGGTGAAGAAGCCCGCGTCGTTGTGCTTCAGCTGCTCCAGATCCTCGAAGTTATACACACCCAGGCGGCCCAAATAGCCGCCGTCCTTCTGGGAGATATTCCCAAGCCTATCCACGTCCAGCTTGTCGGTGCCCAGAATAATGGGCTGGCCCTCGTTGCTCAGCACGCGGCCCACGCCGGGGAAGCACAGGTAGCCCTCATCATCCAGGGAGAAGCTGCCCGCCCGGGTGTAGACGATGTCCCCACCCTCCTGCTGGATGGCGAAGAAGCCGTCCCCCATGATGGCGAAATCCAGGGGGATGTCGGTGGGCTCCGGGATGCCCTGGTCATAGGTGACGTAGATCTCGCTGTTGGCCCGGATATAGCTCTGCCGTCCGATCTCGGTATACTCCTTCTCCTTGTTGCCCACCCGTGTATACATCACATCGTCAAAGGTGGTGGCGGTATACCGGCTCTCCTTAAAGCCCGCGGTGGAGATGTTCACCATGTTGTTGCCCACCACGTTCAGGTGGCGCTGCTGGGTCAGCATCCCGGATGTGAGGTTATAAAAGCCCTTAAACATCTTACATCATACCTTCTTCCGCTTTTTCGAGGTTTTTTGAGGGGCTTCGCTGTTCATGTACGCGCCCATATGATCCCGCAGCTTCTGGATGGCCCGGGAGTGGATCTGGGAGATGCGGGGCTCGCTGACCCCCATCACCTGGGCGATCTCCTTCATATGGAGGTTTTTCTCATAATAAAGGGAGAGCACGATCTGCTCGTTTTCCTGGAGGGCGGCGACGCCCTGGGCCAGGGTCTGCTGGAGCTCCTGATCCTCCAGCACAGTCTCCGGCTGGATGGTGGGGTCCTCAGAGGACACCTCAAAGCGGTGGCCCTCCAGATCCCGGGCGTCCATCAGCGCGTCCAGGGACAGGGTGTTGCTCAGCGCCACCCGGGCGGCCTCCTTCTGGTACTTGTCGGTGGGCATACCCAGGTGATCCGCCACCTCGTGATCGGTGGGAAAGCGCCCCAGCTCATTGGCCAGATTGGACACGGCGGCGTCGATCTCCTTGGCCCGCTGCCGGATGTTCCGGGGCAGCCAGTCCTGCTTCCGGGCCAGGTCGATGACCATGCCTCGGATGCGCTTGGCCACGTAGGTCTCAAATTTGATGCCCTTGTCCGGGTCAAACTTGTCGATGGAACTGAGCAGGGTGAGGATGCCCTCGCTGACGATGTCGTCCACCTGGGCAAAGCTGCTGTACACGCCCCGTATCTGGAGCGCCGCGCTCTTGATGAGCCCCTCATACCGCAGCACCAGGGGCCACTTCAGCTCCTCATCCCCGGTCTGCTTGTAGAGCGAGAGCAGCTCGGGGGTGGGTATGGCCTCTACCTCGTCCGGAGTGTATCTCCGCTGGACAACGCCCGCGCTCATGTACCCACCGCCCTTCTCTGGGCCTGGGCGGTCGTCTGGTCAGTGATGTTGCCCAGGGCCTGGATCTGCACGGTGTTGGTGATCTCATTGAAGGACAGCACATAAACGTTGGGGTAGAATTGGGTGATCATTTTGCTGAAATAGCCCCGGATCACCTGGCTGACCAGGATGACCGGCGTCTGGGACAGGTCGCCGAACTTCTTCAGATGCTCCGCCATTTGGGCGATGATGGTCTGCATCAGGTCGGGGCCCATAGCCAGGTACACACCCTGCTCGTTGC
>CAZCFU010000254.1:0-2561 GCA_964498005.1 uncultured Oscillospiraceae bacterium
ATGAAGATCCTGTCCCTGGCTCCCGAAGTGCTGTAAGGGGGTAGCGAGGTATGAGTATGAACGTGAAGAAGAACGACACCGTGGTCGTCCTGTCCGGCAAGGACAAGGGCAAGCAGGGCAAGGTTCTGTCCGTGGACCCCAAGGGCGGCAAGGTCATCGTGGAGAAGGTCAACCTGGCCTCCAAGCACCAGAAGCCCCGCCAGCAGGGCGAGGAGGGCGGCATCATCTCCAAGGAGACCCCCATCTACGCCTGCAAGGTCATGACCGTGTGCCCCAAGTGCAATAAGCCCACCCGTCCCGCCCACAAGGTGGAGGGCGGCAAGAAGACCCGCGTGTGCAAGCACTGCGGCGCCGAGATCTGAGAGAGAGGAGGAGCATAACAATGGCTGAGAAAAAAGTGCCTAACCTGAAGGCAAAGTACACCGCCGACGTGGCTCCTGCTCTCATGCAGAAGTTCGGCTATAAGTCCACCATGGAGATCCCCCGCATCGCCAAGATCGTGGTCAACTGCGGCTGCGGCGAGGCCAAGGACAACGTGAAGGTGCTGGACAGCGTGGTGGCCGACCTGACCGCCATCACCGGCCAGAAGCCCGTCATCACCAAGACCAAGAAGCCCATCGCCAACTTCAAGATCCGCAAGGATATGCCCATCGGCGCCAAGGTCACCCTGCGCCAGGACAAGATGTGGGAGTTCATGGACCGCCTGTTCAACGTGGCCCTGCCCCGCGTCCGCGACTTCCGGGGCATCAATCCCAACGCCTTCGACGGCCGCGGCAACTACGCCCTGGGCCTGAAGGAGCAGCTGATCTTCCCCGAGATCGAGTACGATAAGATCGACAAGATCCGCGGCATGGACGTGGTCATCTGCACCACCGCCAAGACCGACGAGGAGGCCAAGGAGCTGCTGAAGCTGCTGGGCGCCCCGTTCCACACCGAGAACGGCTGAGAGAGGGAGGATAACTGCTATGGCCAAAAAGTCCATGATCAACAAGCAGCAGGCTGAGCCCAAGTTCTCCAGCCGCCGCTACAACCGCTGCAAGATCTGCGGCCGCCCCCACGCCTACCTGCGCAACTACGGCATCTGCCGTATCTGCTTCCGGGAGCTGGCGTACAAGGGCGAAATTCCCGGCGTCAAGAAGGCGTCCTGGTAATTTCATGGTAACTAGCCCAAAGGCGGGAGTTTTACGCTCCCGCCTATGGGCCTGTTATATGGCACTTACAAATTTCAGCAAAAAGTGCCGCGTTAAGAGACCCCCAGCGAGGGAAAAGGTGGACAACAGGTCGGGGGACGTGAGCCTCGCCTCCGATACCTTTCCATCTCAACCGACGAAGCGTTTGCAGAGTTGGTAATCTTAATAGGAGGTAAAGTCTCATGCAAATCACCGATCCCATTGCGGATATGCTCACCCGCATCCGCAACGCGAGCAACGCCAAGCATGACACCGTGGACGTTCCCGCTTCCAACATGAAGAAGGCCATCGCTCAGATCCTGCTGGACGAGGGCTATATCAAGAACTTCCAGACCATCAACGATGGTACCCAGGGTGTCATCCGCATCACGCTGAAGTATATCCAGCCCGGCAAGGAAAAGGCCATCAGCGGCCTGCGCCGGGTGTCCAAGCCCGGCCTGCGCGTCTACGCCGGCGCCGACGAGCTGCCCCGGGTGCTCCGCGGCCTGGGCATCGCCATCGTTTCCACGTCCAAGGGCATCATGACCGACAAGAAGGCCCGCGAGGCCCATGTCGGCGGCGAAGTCCTGGCATTCGTCTGGTAAGGAGGGTTATAGGAATGTCTAGAATTGGCAGAGCTCCTATCGCCGTCCCCGCCGGCGTGGAGATCAAAATCGAGGACAACAACGTTGTCACCGTGAAGGGCCCCAAGGGCACCCTCACCCAGCAGTTCCACCCCAACATGACCATCAAGCAGGAGGGCGCTGAGCTGCACGTCACCCGTCCCAACGACCTGAAGGAGAACCGCTCCCTCCACGGCCTGACCCGCACCCTGCTCCACAACATGGTGGTGGGCGTCACCGAGGGCTTCAAGAAGACCCTGGACGTCAACGGCGTGGGCTACCGCGTCGCCATGGAGGGCGGCAAGCTGGTCATGAACCTGGGCTATTCCCACCAGGTCATCATGGAGGCCCCCGAGGGCATCACCATCGAGACCCCCAGCGCCAACCAGATCGTCGTCTCCGGCTCCGACAAGCAGCTGGTGGGCCAGTTCGCCGCCGAAGTCCGCGAGAAGCGTCCTCCCGAGCCCTACAAGGGCAAGGGCATCAAGTACTCTGACGAGGTCATCCGCCGCAAGGTCGGTAAGACCGGCGTCAAGAAATAATAAGGAGGTGTGCCGATTATGATTAACCGTCCCAATACCAAGGCTCAGCGCCTGCACCGTCATAAGCGCGTTCGCGGCAAGGTGTCCGGCACCCCCGAGCGTCCCCGCCTGAACGTGTTCCGCAGCGAGACCAACATCTACGCCCAGATCATCGACGATACCAAGGGCGTCACCCTGGTCTCCGCTTCTTCCCAGGAGAAGGGCTTCGAGGGCCCCGGCAGCAATTG
>CAZCFU010000255.1:0-1115 GCA_964498005.1 uncultured Oscillospiraceae bacterium
CTTCCCTCCTGACTAACTTTTACGGTAGGTAGTATCGCGGGTTCGTCCTCTGCCCGTTGATGCGCACCTCGAAGTGGAGGTGCGGACCCGTCACCCGCCCGGTGGCACCGGACAGGGAGATCACATCCCCGGCCTGGACGGTTTGACCGGGAGTCACCAGAATGCGGGAGTTGTGGGCATAGAGCGTGATCAGACCACCTTCATGCCCGATGGTCACGTAGTAGCCATAGCTGGAATCGTACTTGGCCACCCGAACCGTGCCGGGCAGCGCCGCCCGGATGGGAGTGCCGGTGGGGACCGCCAGATCCATCCCCGTGTGGCCGTCCCGCTGACCCGTGATGGGGTCCAGCCGTCCGCCGAATTCAGAGGTTACGATGTTCCGCCAGTTCGCCCCCACCGGGGAGCAGAAACCGTCCGCGCCCACATAGGGGACGTCGGCCCCGGTGATACCGCTTCCGCCGCCCTCCGCGGCTCCGGGATAACCATATTTGATCAGGCTGTACACGCTGTCCGCGTTGTCTTTTTGCTCCTGGGTGATCTCAACGCCCAGCGAGGCGGTGATGCGCTGATACACCGTGGCCATATCCTCAATGGGAATGGCCACGGTGTAGGTCTGCTCCACTTGGATTTCGTTTCCGTCCTCGTCGGTTTCGGTGATCGTTTTGGTGCGGATCTCGCTGGTGGCGAAGCAGTTGGCAAACTGGCTGGCGGTGGGGGCTTCGCCGCCGAAATACAGAGAGTAAAAAACAGCCTTGACCATTGTGGCGTCAAGGCTGCCTCCATCTTCCATCATGGCTTCGATGGCTGCTATGGAATCATCCAGATCAGAGAAGTGCTCCCGCATCGCCTCGATGCACACGCGGTACTCCGCGGGCACCTCCGCGGGGATCTCGCCGTCCTGGAAGCAGAGCTGGGCGGCGGAGATATTGTGGCTGGCGGTGCCGGACCCCAGGACGCACAGCAGGGCGATCACCACGATGATGGGGGAGAGGATGGCCGCGACCACCCATCCCAGCCGCTTTCGGTTTTCTTCGTCGCCCAGGACGAGTGCCATCCTGGCCATGGTGACGGGGTCAGCCAAGATTCATCCCTCCGATCTCAGGGCCCTGCGCCTG
>CAZCFU010000255.1:1215-2557 GCA_964498005.1 uncultured Oscillospiraceae bacterium
ACCCACATCCTCTTTTCCAAGAGTTCTTCGGCCATCCAGCTGTTGCGGTCCTCGTAGGTCAGCATATGCAGGGTCCGCTCCGAACTGGGCCCGCCGGAGATCCCCTTTTCCACCAAAGTGGACAAGGTACGGAAATCTGGATCAGTGGCAAACAGCTCCAAGAGAATGGGCGGGGCGGCGGCAATCTGTTCGCTGGTGCATTGCTTGATGATCTCTTTGGCGATATAGCGTTGATCCAGATATGCGTAACTTGCCATCTCCCCATGGAAGGACGGAGATAGATCCTCCACGCGGTCCTCCGCGTTTGCCAGAAGTGCGGACACTTTTTGGGGGTCGCAGATGTCGATGGCCTTTTTGCAAGCCGCGGAATAGACCGGCTCCGGAAACCGCTCAACATCCTCCAGCAGAAAGCGCGTCATGGACCTGCCCACGGCACCGGGCCGTCCCGCTGCCGCCACAAACAGATCATCGGCGTGATCGTCCAGCAGTTTGGGGTACAGCTCCAGAAAGGCATCCACCTCTCCGTCCCGGATGGCCAGTACCGCTTTGTCATAGTCGGTCATGTAAAGGGGCTTTCGTCCCGCCATGTCCATGTACTCTGTGATGCTCCCGGTCATGCGGCGCAGGAGCTGCTCGGTCTGGGACATGGCCTCCTCCTGACGCTCCCGCTGCTCCAGCAGCGCGCCGATGATGACCTGTTCCTCCTGCAGACTCAGATGCACCACTCTGCCGCCTGTGTCCTCCTGGCCATTGACCCTCATATACCGGGTGTGAGTGGCATGATCCCCGTGGACCGCCTTGGTGATGGCGGAGGCGGTGAGGAACATCCGGTCCAGATCGTTGCCGTTCTCGCCCAGGGTCTTGCCGACGATGAAGCTGCTGGTGATGCTCTTTTTCTGCTCTTCATCGTACCATTTGAGGTACACATCTACATAAATTCCTTCGCTCCCGCCGTAGTCAACGGTGCAGAACAGGTCGGCCTCCTTGGGGATCTCCCGGCCATTCTCCCACTCAGAGCGAAGATCGAAATACTCATCGGGCAGATAGCCCATGCTTTCCAGCCGGTGCTTCAGTTCCTCGAACACCTCCTGGCCCGTGCGCTGGCCTGCGTATTCCACCACATGGGGTTGTGTTTCGGAGGGTTTCCACCGCTCCAGTTCGATTATTTTCATCCTTTTCTGCACTCCTTTACAGAGATAATTCGTGGCGGCTCGGTATAACCGCCAGATTGACGCCTGTCATAAGCGGCCATACTCATCACTTGCCGCCTGCTGTTCCAATCAGTTTCGCCTTGTGGGGCGGGGCCTCCACCTTCAGATGGAACCGCTCACTGCCGCACTTG
>CAZCFU010000256.1:0-2548 GCA_964498005.1 uncultured Oscillospiraceae bacterium
CGGCGGGCGTCTCCATCGGCCTGGATGGCCTCCTCAGCGGCGGAAACCGCCCCCGCCTCCAGCGCGCTGATCTGCTCAGCCTCGATGGACTGTTCTTCGGGCAATTCCAGGGTAAAGGAACCCTTCTGCGTGCGCAAGGCCCGTCCGGCGGCGGCCACGCACACCCGCTCCAGGCGCACGCCCAAGCGGCCCTCCAGCCGCTGGGTCACGGTCCTGGCCAGGGCTCCCACCTGTTTGATGTCGTCGATCTGACCGTCCATCATGGCCCGTTTGCCATGCTCAGCCAGCTCCACATCCAACACCTTAAGCCGGTCGCCCGCCGAGCGGCCCACCACACCCACTACGCTGCGGGTGCCGATATCCAAGGCAAAGATCAGGTCTTTCTCCTGGGCCTTCAATTCTGCCATAGGCTTGCTCCTCTCTTCCGGGGTTTTTCAGGGGCATTTGAAAATTCTCTTGTAAAAAGGGGCCAGGAGGCGGCGCACACCGCCTCCTGGCTTCCCTTTTCAGTGATCAATACTTGCTGAACACGCTGGCGGCAGAGCTGCTCTGGGGAGCGGGCTCGTAGCTGCTGTCCTCGTAAGAGGAGGGAGCGGCGCTGTAGGCAGGCTGGGCCTTGGGCACATAGCCATCCTGGCGCAGCTTGAACCGGGCCAGCAGCTCCTTCATCAGGGCGGCCTGGCTGGACAGCTCCTCGCTGGCGGCGGCGGACTCCTCGCTGGTGGCGGAGTTGGTCTGCACCACGGAGGAGATCTGGTCGATACCCTCGGTCACCTGAGCGATGGCCTCGGACTCCTCCTCGGCGGCCTTGGTGATCTGCTCCACAGCAGCCACTACCTTGCCGGAGCTCTCCACGGTCTTGCCCAGGGACTCGGACACCTTTTGGACGATCTCGTTGCCCTCCTTGACGGAGATGATGGAGTGGTCAATGAGTTCCTTGGTGGCCTTGGCGGCCTCGTCGGACTTGGCGGACAGGTTGCGCACCTCGTCGGCGACGACGGCGAAGCCCTTGCCGGCGCTGCCCGCGCGGGCGGCCTCGACGGCGGCGTTCAGGGCCAGGATGTTGGTCTGGAAGGCGATGTTCTCGATGGTGGCGATGATCTTGCCGATCTCGGCGGAGGAGTCGGAGATCTTCTCCATGGCCTCCACCATCTGGCGCATGTACTCGGAGCTCTCGTTGATGCGGTCGCTGGCGTCCTGGGAGTGGCCCATGGCCTCTTCGCTGTTCTGGGCGTTCTTGCGGGAGTTGTTGGAGATCTCGGCGATGGTGGCGGACAGCTCCTCAACGGCGCTGGCCTGCTCGGTGGCGCCCTGAGCCAGGGACTGGGCGCCGGTGGACACCTGCTCGGCGCCGGCGGACACCTGCTCGGCGCTCTGGCTGATCTGGGTCAGGGCGTCGCTCAGGCTGCGGTTGATGACGCGGACGGAGGCCAGGATGCTGGACAGGGAGCCCACATACATATTGGCGTCCTTGGAGCGCACGTCAAAGTTGCCGGCGCCCATCTCCTCCAGCAGGCGGCAGGTGTCGCCGATGACCTCGCCCAGAACCTTCTGGCTGGTGCGCAGGGCAGAGCACATCTCGCCCAGTTCGCTGTTGCTCTCATAGTTCACGGCGATATCCAACTTACCCTCGCTGAAGCCAACCAGGGCGGCGCGAACCTGCTCGGTGGGCTCCACGATGCTCTTGATGAGCTTCAGGGACAGGCTCATCAGACCCACCACGGCAACGATCAGGGCAACGACCAAGGCGATGATGGTGTAGGTCACGTTCCGCTGCTGATCCTTAACAGCCTGGTTCTGGCTCTCGGTCAGCTTGTCGTCCAGCTCAGAGGCAATATCAGCCATCGTATTCAAATTGGGCGTACAGTTATTTTGAATGAGGTCTATAGCCTCCTGGACCCGGCCGGCGTTGATGGCCTCCAGGATCATGGGGATCTCTTCCTCCCAGTCATCGCACGCCGCTTTATACCGATTATAGTCAGCGTCGCTCAGCGGCCATACATCCTTCAGGTCAGCCAGGTAAGCATCCATATCCGAAAGCACTTCCTTGGCCCGGGCCTCCATCTGGGGGTTGGCCGGATCATCGGGGATCAGCGCCATATCACGGACATTGCGGGCGGCAATGTTCGCGTCCAAGCGGATGGTAGTCATGATCTGATTGGCTTCGATCTCCTGGTCAATGACATCCTGATAGCCACTGCTCAGGGTGTTCATCATAAGCAGCGAAACCACGACCAGGATGGCGGAGATAACCAGCGCAAGTCCAAAGCCCAGAATCAAACTCTTCTTGATCTTCATGTTCTTGATCATTTACGTTTTCCTCCTCAATTTCTTGCTGTTTGGTGTATTTATATCAAATCGGTTCTGAGCTTGGTAAAGACCAGCGGTTTCCGGTCTTTCTCCAGCACATCGCCGTATTTTCCTTTTTTCTCGTCCCCTACCACCCGGCCGTTCGACATGGTGATCACCCGGCGGCGGAGGATGTTGACATATTGGCTGTCGTGGGTGGCCATGATGACGGTGGTGCCCCGGCGGTTCACGTCGTTGA
>CAZCFU010000257.1:0-2546 GCA_964498005.1 uncultured Oscillospiraceae bacterium
TTCATCACCTGGATGTGGCTGCGGTAGTCGTGCCGCCAGCCCCGCATCTGCCGGTACATATTCTCCACCTCGGCGTAGTGGATCTCGATAAGCTCCCGCTGGTAGGCGGCCAGACGCCGGTCCAGCAGCCGGTCGAACAGTTTCATGCCTCTTGCCCCTCTCAAATCTGCCGGATGATGGCCCGGTTCAGCTTGTCGTACTGTCCCCGGGGCAGGGGGACGCGCTCTCCGGTGGACAGCTCCGCCTCCGCGCGGGTGACCCGCTGAATGAAGGTCAGGTTCAGGATGTAGGAGCGGCCCACCCGGAAAAACCGGCTGTCCAGATCCTTTTCCAGCTCTCCCAGGGGGCGCTTGACGGTGTAATCCTGTTCGGCGTGGATGGTGACGTAGTTGTGCAGCACCTCCAGCCAGCGGATTTTGCCCAGCGGCAGGCGCACCACCTCTCCGGGCAGCTCCAGGGTGAGGACGGGCTCGTTGCGCCTGAGCCGCCCCACCGCCCGGGTGAGCACCTGGAACAGCTTGTCCTCGTTCACGGGCTTGGTGAGGTAGTGGAGGGCGGACACCTCGTAGCCCTCGGCGATGTAGTCGGTGTAGCCGGTGATGAACACGATCTGTACGTCATCGTCGTCCCGGCGGACGGCCCGGGCCAGTTCCACCCCGTCCATGCCGGTCATCTCAATGTCCAGCAGCAGCACGTCGAAGTCCCGGCGCTCCTCATAGCGGAACAAAAATGCCTCCGCCGAGGGGAAACGCTCCGTCTCCACCGCCGCGCCTGTCCGCCGGGCCCACCGGGCCGCCAGCTGGTCGATATATCCGGCATAGTCAGCGTCGTCGTCACAGATGGCAAAGCGATAGTCCATGGTCGTCCCCTTCCCCCGCGCCTCCCGTCAGAAGCGGAAATAGATGAACGGATTGTACTTGGAGCTGATGATGATAATAATGCACACCCCGGCCAGGGCCAGATGGATGAGGTCGTTCACCGCCAGCGCCCCGGCGGAATCGGATTCGCCCAGGCGCAGTTTGCGGGGCATGGGCAGCATCCACACCAGCCCCAGGGGGAGGAAAAACAGACCGTACAGCACGGACAGGTTCGCCGCCGCCATAGCCGTCCAGTCGGTGGGGCGGTAGAGGAACATCTGCCCCAGCGCCGCCAGCAGCCGGCTGAAATCGGTCAGGTTGAACAGCACCCAGCCCACCGTCACAAAGAACATGGCGTACAGCCAGCCCACGAATTTGGGGAGCCTGTCCAGCAGTTTGTGGAGCCACAGCTTCTCCACCAGAAGCAGCACGGCGTAATACAGCCCCCACAGAAGGAAGTTCCACTGGGCCCCGTGCCAGAAGCCGGTGAGGCCCCACACGATGAGGATATTCAGCATCCACCGGCCCCGGCCCACCCGGTTGCCGCCCAGGGGGATGTAGATGTAGTCCCGGAACCAGGTGGACAGGGAGATGTGCCACCGCCGCCAGAAGTCGGTGATGGACGTGGCGACGTAGGGGTGGTCGAAGTTCTCCAGGAAGTGGAAGCCGAACACGCGGCCCAGGCCGATGGCCATGTCGCTGTAGCCGGAGAAGTCAAAGTAAATTTGCAGGGTGTAGGCCACCGCCGCCACCCAGTACATGGCGGTGCCGTACAGGGCCGGATCCCCGGCATAGATGGTCTCCGCCAGGGCGGCGGCGGAGTTGGCCATGATGACCTTTTTCGCCAGCCCCTGGATGAACCGCCGCATCCCCGCCGCCGCGTCGTCCAGGGTCTCCCGGCGGGTGCGGATCTCGTGCTCCACCGTCTGGTAGCGGACGATGGGCCCGGCGATGAGCTGTGGGAAAAAGCTGACGTACAGCAGCAGGTAGAAGTAATTGCGCTGCACCGCCACCTTCCCCCGGTACAGGTCGATGACGTAGGACAGGATCTGGAAGGTGTAGAAGCTGATGCCGATGGGCAGGGTGATGGCCGGGACGGACAGCCGCCCGCCCAGCAGGAGGTTCAGGTTGTCCGCCGCGAAGTTCAGGTACTTGAACACAAACAGATTGGCCGTCAGCAGCACCACGGTGACAATAAACGCGATTTTCCTGCGTTTCTGATCCTCCCGCCAACGCTCCATCAGCAGGCCGCCGGCGTAGGCCGCAAAGGCGGCCAGCAGCATCAAGACCAGCAGCCGGGGCTCCCCCCAGGCGTAGAACACCAGGGAAGCCGCCAGCAGCACCGTATTGCGCCACACCCGGTCGTTCCACACAAAGTAGAGCACAAACACCAGGGGGAAAAAGCCGTATACAAAAGGCAGAGTACTGAATACCATACGCTCAGCCCTCCAGCAGGAACTCGTCCATGATGAAATAGTCGATGTTCCCGATCAGAAGCACCTGGGTGATGCCGTGTTCCTTAACGTAATCAGAGAAGGAGAATTTTTTGCCCATGTACGCCTCATAGTATCGAAGGTCTACGGAATAGGTGTTGTTGAAATGGGAGGCCAGCAGCTTGAGCACCGCGTTGTCATAGGACTCGCCCAGAACCAGCAGATTCTCCCGCCCGGTCTGCCCGGTGGAAAAGAT
>CAZCFU010000258.1:0-2360 GCA_964498005.1 uncultured Oscillospiraceae bacterium
TGCGCTGCTCCGAGTGCAAGCAGCGCAACTACAACACCAAGAAGAACAAGCGCAACACCACCGAGCGCCTGGAGCTCAACAAGTACTGCCCCTTCTGCAGGAAGCACACCAAGCACACCGAAACCAAGTAATGGGCGCCGCTCAAAGGAAAGAAGGGTAAACGTAAATGTCTGAACAGGAAAAGCGGGATAAGGCCCCGAAGGAGTCCGTAAGCTCTGACAAGAAGGCCAAGGCCCCCAAGAAGAAGGATCAGAAGCCCAACCGCATCCTGCGCTGGTTCAAGGATCTGAAGGGTGAGCTGAAAAAGGTCACCTGGCCCTCCGCCAAGGATACGCTGAAAAACGTGGGCATCGTCATCATGTGCGTCATCTTCGTGGGCATCTTCATCTGGGTGTTCGACTATCTGGCCCGCGCGGTGATCGACGCCCTGCTCAAGCTCTTCGGTTGACCCCTATGGCGGACGAACTGAAGTGGTATGTGGCCCACACCTACTCCGGCTATGAGAACACCGTGGCCGTATCCATCGAGCAGGCAGTGGAAAACCGCAATATGCACGACCTCATCACCGAGGTGACCATCCCCATGGAGACCGTCACCGAGATCACCGACAACGGCCCCAAGACTATGGAGCGCAAGGTCTTCCCCGGCTACGTCCTGGTCAAGATGATCATGACCGACGAGACCTGGCACCTGGTGCGCAACATCCGCGGCGTCACCGGCTTCGTGGGCGCGGCCAACAAGGCCATCCCCCTCACCGACGAGGAGATCGCCGCCCTGGGCGTGGAAAAGCGCGAGGTCGTGGTGGGCTACAATGTGGGCGACAGCGTGAAGATCACCGACGGCGCCCTGGCCTCCTTCATCGGCACGGTGGAGGAGCTGGACACCGACCGGGGCAAGGTCAAGGTCGTGGTGTCCATGTTCGGCCGGGAGACCCCCGTCGAACTGGAGCTGGACCAGGTCGAAACAATCTAAACGACCGGTTTCGGTCAAATGGCGGGTACAAAGCCCGTCCGTGGGAGAAGCTCAGCCGGGCTTCGTCACCACCACATCTTATGTAGGAGGTGCTGTTTCAAATGGCACAGAAAATTACTGGATATGTCAAACTGCAAATCCCCGCCGGCCAGGCAACCCCGGCCCCCCCTGTGGGCCCCGCCCTGGGCCAGCACGGCGTGAACATCGCCGCCTTCACCAAGGAGTTCAACGAGCGCACCAAGAAGGACATGGGCCTCATCATCCCCGTGGTCATCACCGTGTACGCCGACCGCTCCTTCTCCTTCATCACCAAGACCCCTCCCGCCGCCGTGCTCATCAAGAAGGCGTGCAACATCGAGTCCGGCTCCGGTGTGCCCAATAAGACCAAGGTGGCCACCCTGTCCAAGGCCGACTGCCAGAAGATCGCCGAGACCAAGATGCCCGACCTGAACGCCGCCAGCCTGGAGGCCGCCATGAGCATGATCGCCGGTACCGCCCGCTCCATGGGCGTGCTGGTGGAAGAGTAAGGGAAGGAGGAAGCAGTTATGGCTAAGAAAGGCAAAAAGTATGTGGACAGCGCGAAGCTCATCGACCGTTCTGTCCAGTATGACGTGACCGAGGCGATGGAGCTGGTCATCAAGACCGCTACCGCCAAGTTCGACGAGACCGTGGAGCTCCATGTGAAGCTGGGCGTCGATTCCCGCCACGCTGACCAGCAGGTCCGCGGCGCCATCGTCCTCCCCCACGGCACCGGCAAGACCGCCCGCGTGCTGGTCTTTGCCAAGGGCGACAAGGCCGATGAGGCCCGTGCCGCCGGCGCCGACTTCGTGGGCGATATGGACATGGTGGAGAAGATCCAGAAGGAAAACTGGTTCGACTTCGACGTGGTCGTCGCCAGCCCCGACATGATGGGCGTTGTGGGCCGCCTCGGTAAGCTCCTGGGCCCCAAGGGCCTGATGCCCTCCCCCAAGGCCGGCACCGTCACCCCCAACGTGACCCAGGCCGTCAACGAGATCAAAGCCGGTAAGGTGGAGTACCGTCTGGACAAGACCAACATCATCCACTGCCCCATCGGCAAGGTCTCCTTCGGCCCCGAGAAGCTGGGCGACAACCTGAACGCCCTCATGGGCGCCATCATCAAGGCCAAGCCCGCCGCCGCCAAGGGCCAGTACGTCAAGAGCTGCGTCGCCGCCTCCACCATGGGCCCCGGCGTGAAGCTGAACACCGGCAAGTTCGTGTAATTTGCGACATATAAAAAGCCGCCGACAGCCGTCGGCGGCTTTTTTAATCCAAATTTTCAAAAAACGCGTTAAAGTCCACATCAAAAATCCGTCTTAACGCAGTCAACTCACTCACCTTGATATTCATACGATTGGTTTCAATTTTGG
>CAZCFU010000258.1:2370-2545 GCA_964498005.1 uncultured Oscillospiraceae bacterium
GCCTCCACCATGGGCCCCGTCGTGAAGCTGAACACCGGCAAGTTCGCCTAACATAAAAATATCATGCCAGGACAGGTTTTCCTTGACAAAGCCTGTCCTGGCTGGTATAATATTTTTCGTGTTCAAAGACAGCAGGTGCGAAAGCGTAAGTCCTGCCGAGAATGCAGCCGATACG
>CAZCFU010000259.1:0-2542 GCA_964498005.1 uncultured Oscillospiraceae bacterium
ATTATCCAATTAAAACCATTTTTTCAAGTTTTTAATTGGATAATAGTATTACGATTGAAATGCTCAAAAGCCGCGCAAGCGACTTTTTCTATTGTCTGCGTTGTCATAGCCGCTCCTTTATGCCGAGTAAAGTGTTTTATTCCTATTATTTATTATATCACTTATTTGACATAAAAGCAATATCGTTTTGATTAACATCTGAAAACACTTTGTTGCTAATAATTTTATACTTAGAATTGTTCGGCAATATCAAGCAGTGATTTATTTTATTTCAGTCATTGTTCTCACTGAACACAATATTGCACCTTTGAAAAACCCCTTGACTATCCCTTTTTTATGTGATATAATGTCTTTAGACAAACGAGGGGGCGACAGTATGGCAGACAAGAAAAAGCACACTGAAAATTCCAACTACCTTGAAAAAATCTTGGAGCTTTGCTTGCTCGACGATGATTTTATGTCGGTTGTCTTTGAAAAGAAAGAACTTGCGGAGTTTCTTCTGCGGATAATTCTTGAAATACCTGACTTAACGGTAGTTTACTCAAAAACGCAACATAATCTCAAAAATCTGTACGGTCGCTCGGTACGACTTGACATTCTTGCAAAGGACAGCACAAGGAAAATTTACAATATCGAGGTTCAGCGCGACGATAGATTTGCAAATCCCGAACGCGCACGATTGAACAGCAGTTTGATTGATGTAAATTTTTCCCAAAAAGGAAAAAAAAATTAAGCTGCCCGAAACTTATATTATATTCATTACCGAAAAAGATGTTCTCGGAGATAATCAGCCGATCTACCGCATAGATCGCAGAATTGAGGGGAGCAACAGGTTATTTGGCGACGGAGCACATATAATATATGTAAACGGTGAAAATTGAGAAGATACTGCTTTGGGTCATCTTATGGCAGACTTTGCCAACAAAGACCCCGATAAGTTTTATTACAAGGAATTAGCGGATGAAACACGGTATTACAAGCACGATGAGAAAGGAGTGCGGCGTATGTGTAAGATTATGGAAGATATTGCCAAAGAGCGTAGTGAACAGATTGCGCTCAATATGCTTGCTGACGGAAAACTCTCCGTAAAAGACATTGCAAAGTATTCCGGCTTGACGGTTACAGAAGTAAAGGCTCTTGCCAAGAAAAAGTCGGCATAAGCGGGTTTAAAGGAACGGAAATCTCTCTAAAGAGTTATGCCTTTGGGGAGATTTTTTGTTGTATAATAAAATTCAACTCAATTTCATACTCTTTCCACATTGATATATTATAATTAGAGATGAGCAAAACACCAAAAAAGTAAACACCTCAAACAAAATCAGAAAAAAGAAGTAGAAAAATACTGAAAAAGAAAACAACAAAACAAACCTTGCTGCAAAAACAACAAAGCCAAGCAAAAAAATATAGTGAGTAACGCAAAGGAATCAAGCGTAACGCTTAGCAGATTTCAAACAGCGGACAGAAGCTTCAGACTTAAAAGAAATGGCGGCAGAAGCAACAGCAAGCAAAGCAATATGAGCAATAGTATTCAAATTTTGTGCTGCAATAAAACTGCGAACCCAAAGACGTTCCTGACCTGTTTGTTTAAAACGTGCATTGTACCGCTCCACCTCAGTTCTGAGAGCATAAATCTTTTTAAAGGAAATGCACTCACGGTCTATCGAAAGTCTGTAATCATCGGGGAGAGTAACGTATTTTGTGCAGCCTCTGTTTTTCTTTCCGTTGTTCCAATTTTTATGATTGCAAGGACAAACAGAAGTCTTTGACTGCCTAAAAGGACAGCAGTATTTCTGACGTGTCCTGCCATTGTCCGAAAATTTGCCGTCCTTGTGCATTGCAAGTCCGGCTTCACAAATAGGATGTCCGCTTGAAAGCTTTTTTGGATTTTTGGTATTGCGTTTGTTAAGGGGAATCGCACATTCACCGTAATAAACATCTTTGACGGTGTTGTAAATTGCTTTGACATCATAAGCTTTGTCGGCGATAAAGGTACATTCACGAATTGATAAAAAGCTGTTGGTTTGGTTTAGAATATCAAGAGCAACAATGCTGTCATAAAAATCGGCAGTGGTTGTAAGTTCAAAGATCGGTAAGCCTGTAATGCAGTCAACCAGTACATGATTCTTGTAGCCCCAATAGTATTCAAAATTACGCTCATTGACTTGATTTGAAGCAGTATGGACGCCTAAACCGCAGTCCTTGTCCGCTTTGGGCTGATTGTTTTTTGAAAATTTGTTTTTCTTGAAAGACTTGGGATTGTTCTGAGAAGTGTTGGCATAAACGGGTGTGGAATCAAGAGCGATGAATGATGTGTCGATAATTCCTGTTTCGGCCAAATACAAAACCTGAGACTTCATTATACTGATTCTCAATCATCTTGTAGACAAAATTTTACAGGGTCTGCAAGATGATTGAGAATTACACCCTAAACACTAATTTACGATCGACAGCAAAATTTGTCTATACTTTGATCGGAAATTAGTATTAGATCTTTTAAATATTGTTCAATATCATCATTGATGAAGCGATCTAAAGTCCAGTA
>CAZCFU010000260.1:0-2525 GCA_964498005.1 uncultured Oscillospiraceae bacterium
TATCCGTGACATAGTTGGTGCCGGTGTCGTAGGTAGCCAGGCACATATCATTTCCGTTGCGGATACACTGGTCGGCGTCCTGATAGCCATAGCCCGCATAGTAATCGGTGAGCACAAAACCCCGGAAACCCCACTCGCCGCGCAGGACTGTATTGAGCAGCGCATCGCAGCCGCCCGCGTAGGTGGTGCCAATGTAGTTGAAGGAGGACATAGCCGCCTGACAGCCGCCGTCTTTGACACAGAGCTCGAAAGGTTTCAGATAGATTTCGCGGATTGCTTGTTCATTGGCCCAGACACAGATCATGTCATTACGGCGGTCCTCCGTGTCGTTCAGAGCAAAGTGCTTCATGTAGGCGTATACACCGTGTTCCCGGGCGCCCCGGACAGCGTTGGAGGCAATGGCGCCGGACAGATAGCCGTCCTCGGAGTAGTATTCAAAGTTGCGGCCGGACAGGGGGTTGCGGTGGATATTCATGGCAGGGGCATACCAGCCGGACACACCCATCTCATCGGCCATGGTACCGATGCTGTCGCCGAAGTCGTGGGCAATCTGCTGGCTCCAAGTGCAGGCAATCATCACCGAGCAAGGGAAGCCTACAGATCCCACCCGGGTGAAATTATTATTGATGGCAGCGGGACCGTCGCAGTCGGTGGTGGCGATTTTGCCCACGGAGGGCGCGGCCACAGTTTGGAAACCACCAAGGGCGATGAGTTCGTTCATCTCGCTGACAGGCATCTGGTCGATCAGCTGCTCCCAACGCTCATCGTCATAATCCGCGCCCCGCAGATCCACCAGCTGGAGGGAGCCGGACACGCCCACGTTGGGCATAGCATCGTTTGAGTCATTGTAGGCAGTGGGGTCATAGTTGCTGTTATTGAAGAAAGTCGCTTTATACTCCGCAGCCAGCGAATAGTTGGCGGGAGCGGCGGTGACCTCGTCGTAGTTGGCGAAGCCGTCAGTGCGGGACAGGTAGGTCACATCACCCTCGGCGAAGCCAAACTGGTTGACAGCGGGAGTATCATCGCTGTCGCGGCCGGTGGTATAGTTGACGGTGGAGCCTGCCGTGTAGACCTCAGAGTCCAATACAGTATGGGAATCGCTGTTGATCGAGATGATGTAGTCTCCAGCATCCAGCACGTAGCCGCCCGCGTCAGTGCTGTCATAGGCGGCCATGTCCTCTACGTCGAAGGTGATGGTCACATCTTCGAAAGCGCCCGCTTCGATGACGCTGGTTTTGGCAAAGGCCACCAGGTTGGCACTGGCTTTCTCAATGCCGCCGCTGGTATATGGCGGGTTGTAGTAGACCTCTACCACATCCTTGCCCGCCACAGAGCCCTCGTTGCTCACACGGACAGTCATATTGATGCTGGTACCATTGTCAGCGAAACTGGTGATTTCCTGAGAGAAATCGGTATAGCTCAGGCCGTGACCAAAGGGATAGAGCACGGTGGAGTCGTAGTCAATGACACCTTCCACAGCGGCGGTCTCATACCATTTGTAGCCTACATAGATACCCTCCACGTAGTTGATGAAGGAGGGAGTGGACGGGGTGTCGGTCAACAGTCCTGGGACGTTGAACTCGTCCATGTTGTCATACTTGTGGGGTACGGAATTGTTCCACGCAGGGGAGGAAGCCAAGTCGTAGACGAAAGTGTCGGCAGAGCGCCCGGAGGGGTTTACCGTGCCGTTGAGGATCTCGCCCAGGGCATTGAAGCCAATCTGGCCGGGGGCTGGACACCACAGCACACTCTTGATTTGGGGGTGATCTGCTACAAAACCCAGTTCCATAGCGGCTGCGCCGTTGTAAACCAGCACCACATCGTCGAAATTGGAGCACACCAGCTCCACCATGTCACGCTCGGACTTGGACAGCTCCAGGTAATGCTGGCCCGCCTCGAACTCAGCATAGTCGTCGGAGTTGCCGGTGAAGGAGCTGTTGCGGTAGGTGCTGCCGTCCACCCAGCTGCCGTCAAGAACGGCGGCCATATCAGCGGGCAGGTCGGAGTTCTCGCCGCCGGGACGGCTGATGACCACCAGGGCCACATCAGAGAAGGTCTGGGCACCATTTATCAGGTCGCCGGGGTAGTTTGCCGCGGGGGGCTCAACAATGGTCCACTCCTGATTCCACATACCGGGAGTAGGACGGTCAGCACGGTAATCCGTGTAGAACTTTACCAAGTCGGAGTTGATTTTGAAGCCCGCGTTTTCCATACCCTCGATGAGGGACACAGTGTGATAGGCATCGTTCAGCGAGCCAGAGCCAGTGCCGCCATACACGGGGTTGGTAGACGACCAGCCAAACAGATTCACGTTGGAGTCCTTGGCCAGGGGCAGCAGGCCGTCGTCGTTTTGCAGCAGCACGATGCCCTCCCGGGCTACATCCTCCGCCAAGGTCAGGGCATTGTTGGAGGTTCCTTCACTGATGGAACCGCTGCCAGTGGCTAAGTCGATCATGCTGGACATGGGGCCCAAGCATATGGCATTCACGGTGATGACCAGCGCCAGGAAAATGGCCAGCCCTGCC
>CAZCFU010000261.1:0-2522 GCA_964498005.1 uncultured Oscillospiraceae bacterium
CCGGAGCTTCTGTTTGAACTGGAAGTGGCATGGCTGGAGGTGAGTCCCGATGAATGAGAAGGAACGGTTTACGCTGCCCGCCACGGGAGGAATCTCGCTGCTGGTGGCTTTTGCGGTGTTGTGTCTGGCGGTGTTTGCCCTGATGAGCCTGTCCATGGTGCAGGCTGACAGACGGCTGGCGGACGCCTCTCTTCAGGCAGTGGAGGATTACTATGCGGCGGACTGCGAGGCGTGGCGGATACTGGCCCTGCTGTTAGAGGGGGAGACGCCGGAGGGTGTCACCGTGGAAACGGGGGTTTACGCTTATACCTGTCCCATTTCCGACACGCAGGATCTGGAAATAGAAGTGAAGGTGAATCCGGACAGCGGGGAGTATACAATCCTGCGCTGGCAGGCGGTTTCCATACGTGAGGAGAGCGGGACAGGGGGTATGGGACTGTGGGACGGCACCTTACCATTTTAAAAGGAGAAAAGGACAATGGCAGAACTGATAGAGTATTTAACACGTGCGGTAGAGGACAAGGCATCTGATTTGTTTATTGTAGCCGGGGGACGGGTCTCGGAGAAAGTGGACAAGGTCTTGGTTCCGATTGGCGAAACGAATGTAACGCCTGCGGAGTCAAAGCGCCTGATTACCGAGTTTTATGAGCGTGCAAACCGTTCTATGGATGGCTACCTTGCGCGGGGAGATGACGACTTTTCCCTTTCCGTTCCGGGACTTGCCAGATTTCGTATCAATACTTACCGCCAGAGGGGTTCCATGGCGGCTGTGGTGCGTGTGGTAATCTTTGATATTCCGGACTGGCGGGATCTGCACATCCCGGAACAGATCATGAATCTGTCCGCAGCGACGCATGGTATGGTGCTTATGACGGGAACGGCGGGAAGCGGTAAGTCCACCACGCAGGCATGTATCATTGACCGGATCAATAAGACCAGAGGCTGCCATATCATCACCCTTGAAGATCCAATCGAGTATCTGCACAGGGATCAGAAGAGTATTGTCAGCCAGAGGGAGATTGCCATTGATTCGGAAAACTATCTGACGGCGCTGCGGGCCTGCCTGCGTCAGGCGCCGGATGTGATTCTGTTAGGAGAAATGCGCGACCATGAGACGGTGCAGACGGCCATGACAGCGGCGGAGACAGGGCATCTGGTGATTGCTACGCTTCATACAAAGGGGGCGGTGAACAGTATCGACAGAATCGTGGACACCTTTCCCAGTACCCAGCAGATACAGATCCGGACACAGCTCAGTATGGTACTGCATACGGTGGTGTCACAGCAGCTTTTGCCCAGCGTCAACGGTGAGCTGGTGCCAGCCTATGAGATCATGTGCATGAACAATGCCATCAGGAGTCTGATCCGTGAAAGCAAGAGCCATCAGATCGACAATGTGATCGCTTCAGGAGGGGCTGATGGTATGGTGACCATGGATCAGTCTATTCTGAAACTGTATCAGGAGGGAAAGATTACAAGGGAGATTGCGCTGGATTATGCGGAACATCCGGAACAGCTTCTCAGGCGTTTGGGCAATGGATGAGCCGGAAAAGATTCCATAAAATTATGACATTTTTTTAATATTTTTCTTGCTTTTCTGATATAGGTTCCTGAGAAAAAACATTAAGATTTAAGAAATAGATAAAATCAGGAAATTGTAATAGGAGTACGTTATGAGGAAAAGAACGAGTGCGGTGATATTGGCGATAATGACAGCTTCTATGCTGGCCGGCTGCGGGAATAATGAGACGGCAGGCGGTTTGAAAACATATTATGCGGCCATGGAGAGCGGCGCATATTATGAAGACTGGGCAAGTCAGCTTGGAGAGCAGGCACAGGTGCATGGCATGGAGTTTGATGTGGGGTATGCGGAGAATTCCATTGAAACGCAGGACATGCAGGTCAAAAATGCCTTGGAAGAGGGATGTGACGTACTCCTGTGCGGACCGATTTCCGCCGATATTGTGACGGAACTGAAGGCGGCAGCAGGAGACATGCCGATTGTATTTATCAACAATGCACCGAATGACGGACAGCTGGAAAAAGACCGTTATATCTATGTGGCATCGGATGAGTATATGGCCGGTCAATATCAGGCGGAATATATTCTGGAGAAGTGCGGCAGTAAAGAGGAGATCAATATCGTACTCTTAAAAGGCCCGAAAGGGGCTTCGGGAACCAAGGGCAGGACAAACGGACTGAAGCAGACGCTGAAGGCGAGCGGGAAAAAGATCAACTATGTATTTGAAGATTATGCGGGTTATAACGAGGACAATGCCAGAGAGCTGATGGAGTTGTTCTTAAAGACCGGCAGGCAGATTGACTGCGTGGCGGCTAACAATGACGATATGGCGCTGGGTGCGGTTACGGCCTGTGAGAATGCAGGGCTTGATACGGATTCTATTTTATTTTTGGGTGTGGATGCCTCCGCAGGCGGATGTCAGGCGATCAGCGAGGGAAGAATGGATTTCACCGTGTACCAGCCAACGTCTGCTCAGATAACGGCCGTGATTGAAGCGGCC
>CAZCFU010000262.1:0-2520 GCA_964498005.1 uncultured Oscillospiraceae bacterium
ACCCCCCGCGTCAACACCTCGCTGGACGCCGCCCCTTTGGCCCGCCTGTGCGTGGCCGCCTGCTATGACCGGGGCGCCCGGGAGGTCGTCGTGGACTGGCGGGACGATTCTGTCTCCCGTCAGCGGTACCTCCGGGCGGACGAGGCGGTCTTTTCCGAGTTCCCCAGCTATCAGAAGGCCAAGTTCGACTGGCTGCTGGAGCGCGGCTCCCCCAACCTGTCCCTCACCGGCTCCGACCCGGAGCTGCTGAAGGGGGTGGATCCCGCCCGCATCCAGGCCGCTGAGCTGGCCGCCGGCGAGCCCACCAAGCCCTACTACGATGCCATGACCGCCGGCAAATTCCAGTGGTGCGTGGGCGCGTTCCCCACCCTGGCCTGGGCGGAAAAGGCGTTCCCCGATAAAAAGGGGGAGGACGCTCTGGACGCGCTGTGGGACGCCATTTTCTCCGTGTGCCGCATCACCGGAGACGGCAAGGGGGTGGAGCGCTGGCAGGAGCACGTGGCCGCCACCGCCCGACGGGCCAAGGTGCTCAACGACTACCAGTTCGCCTCCCTGCGCTACACCAACTCTTTGGGCACCGACCTGACTGTCCGCCTGCCGGACAACCACGTCTGGGCGGGAGGCAGCGAGCTGTCCGCCGCCGGAGTGGAGTTCGTGGCCAATATGCCCACGGAGGAGATCTTCACCGCGCCCCAGTGGGACGGGGTGGACGGCCGGGTATACGCCGCCCTGCCCCTGGCCCTCAGCGGAAACCTGGTGAAGGATTTCTGGCTGGAGCTCAAGGATGGACGCATCGTGGACGTACACGCCGAGGAGGGTGAGGAGGTTCTGCGCCGCTCCATCGACCTGGACGAGGGCTCCCACTACCTGGGCGAGGCGGCGCTGGTGCCCTACGACTCCCCCATCCGGGCCAGCGGCATCCTGTTCTACAACACCCTGTTCGACGAGAACGCCTCCTGCCACTTCGCCTTCGGCGCCGCCTATCCCAGCTGCGTCAAGGGCGGCGAGAACATGAGCGAGGCGGATCAGAAGGCCGCGGGCCTGAACCAGTCCATCAACCATGTGGACTTCATGGTGGGCACCCGGGATCTGTCCATCGTGGGCACCACCCACGACGGGCGGGAGATCCCTGTGTTTGTCAACGGCAATTTCGCGTTCTAACCCATATGCTTTCCGCCCCGAAGGGGCGGAAAGCATGAAATCATGATAAGGAGGACAAATCCAATGGACTACAAACAAACCTATGAGCTGTGGCTGAATTCCCCTGCGCTGTCCGAGGCGGAGAAGGCGGAGCTGACCGCCATCGCCGGGGACGAGAAGGAGATCGAGTCCCGCTTCTTCTCCCAGCTGGAGTTCGGCACCGCCGGCCTGCGCGGCACCATGGGCGTGGGCCTGTACCGCATGAACATCCACGTCATCCGCCACGCCACCCAGGCATTTGCCAAGGTCATCCTGAACGAGGGCCCCGAGGCGGTCAAGAAGGGCGTCGCCATCTGCTTCGACTGCCGGAACAACTCCGACGTGTTCGCCAAGGAGGCCGCCTGCATCATGGCCGCGGCGGGCATCCCCGTGCGGCTGTTCGAGTCCCTGCGCCCCACCCCCGAGCTGTCCTTCGCCATCCGGGAGTACGGCTGCATCGCCGGCATCAACATCACCGCCAGCCACAACCCCAAGGAGTACAACGGCTATAAGGTGTACTGGTCCGACGGCGCCCAGCTCCCCCCCAACCACGCCGACCAGGTGGCCAAGATCATGCGGGAGTCCGACGTGTTCAACGTCAAGGCCGCCGACTACGACAAGGCCGTGGCCGACGGGCTCATCACCATCATGGGCGAGGAGACCGACGAGAAGTTCCTGGCCAACGTCATGGCCCAGGTCAACGACCAGGCGGCGGTGGACGCGGTGGCGGACACCTTCAAAATGGTGTATACCCCCTTCCACGGCACCGGCCACAAGCTGATCCCGGAGGCGCTGAAGCGCCTGGGCATGAAGCACGTCATCTGCGTCCCCGAGCAGATGGTCATCGACGGCAACTTCCCCACCGTGGCCTCCCCCAACCCGGAGAACCCCGAGGGCTTCTATCTGGCGGTGGACCTGGCCAACAAGGAGGGCGCGGACTTCATCCTGGGCTCCGACCCCGACGCCGACCGCGTGGGCCTCATGGTCCGCACCTCCGACGGCGAGTTCAAGGTGCTCACCGGCAACCAGACCGGCGTGCTGCTGCTGGACTACCTCATCGGGGCCAAGCGGCGCACCGGCAAGATGCCCGCCAACCCCACCGCCCTCAAGACCATCGTCACCACCGAGATGGCCCGCAAGGCGGCCGAGGTCAACGGCCTTGCCTGCTTCGACACCTTCACCGGCTTCAAGTTCCTGGCCCAGAAGAAGGACCAGCTGGAGGGCAGCGGCGAGGGCAACGTCATCATGTCCTACGAGGAGAGCTACGGCTATATGCTGGGCGACTACGTCCGGGACAAGGACGCCGTCACCGCCTCCCTGCTGCTGACCGAGATGGCCGCC
>CAZCFU010000263.1:0-2512 GCA_964498005.1 uncultured Oscillospiraceae bacterium
GCTGCTCCCCGTCCTGCTCGATGACCTTGAGAAGGATCAGGCCGAAGTCCTCGTCATCCTCGTCCATGTCGGCGGGGACGAAAGCCATGTACTCCTGGCCGCTGTATTCCAGGGTGCCCAGATGTTCCAGTTCAAATTCATTGCCCTCGTCATCGGTGATCGACACGAAATCAGGGCCGTATTCCTCGCTCATGGCGGATATCCTCCTTACCGGCGGCCCAATGGACCCGCCTGCTTTGCGAGCCGCCGCGCCCCGCGCGATGGCTGTGGATATTATAACGGCTGAAGAGGAAAAAAGCAAGAGGGAACCGGAAATTTCTCCGGAAAAGCCGGGCCGCGGCCCGTCGGAATCCGTCGTTTTGACCAGGGTGGACAAATCGGTTTGAGCGTGGTATAATACCAATGATTGCCGGACGGAGCACGTCCGCGGTCGGGGCCGACGGCCCAAGAGAGAGGGACCCGGCCGTCCCGCCCGGAGTGGGACGGCGAAATACATCGGAGGGATCTCAATGTCAGATACGAACCAAAACCGCGCTTCGGAGCGCCAGGAGCCGCAGCCCCGTTCCGGCGCCCAGCGTCAGGCCCAGTCCGGCGGCCGGCAGGAGCCCCGCTCCAGGCGCAAGCGGCGCCGCCGCCCCATTTTTCTGACCATTATCATCCGGTTCTTCCAGGTGATCGGCACCCTGCTGCTGATCGGCGTCATCACCGGCTGCTTCATGGTCTGCTATGCCGTCGTCTATGTCAAAACGGTGGTCATGCCCCAAACCTACCTGAGGCTGGAAGACTACACCATGAACGAGAACTCGGTCATCTATTATCAGGACAAGGACACGGGGATGCTGGTGGAGTTCCAGACCCTGAAGGGCACCGAGAGCCGGGAACCGGTGGAATACAGCCAGCTCCCGGAGGATTTGATCAACGCGTTCATCGCCGTGGAGGACAAGCGCTTCCCCACCCACAACGGGGTGGACTGGCGGCGCACCGCGTCGGGCCTGCTGCGCCTGTTCACCGGCGGCAACATCCAGGGCGGCTCCACCATCACCCAGCAGCTGATCAAAAACGTCACCGAGAATAACGAAGTCACCGTCAACCGGAAGATCCTGGAGATCTTCAAGGCCCTGGAGCTGGAGAACAACTACACCAAAAAGGACATCATCACCTTCTACCTCAATCGTATTTACCTGGGCAACGGCTGCCGGGGCGTCCAGGCCGCGTCCAAGCTCTACTTCGGCAAGGACGTGTGGGATCTGAACCTGGCCGAGTGCGCCAGCCTGGCGGGCATCACCAACAACCCGTCCCTGTACGCGCCCTATGGCGTGGTGGACGTGGTGCGCTACCGGTGCCAGAATCCCGAGTGCAGGCTGTACTCGCTGACAAAGGACGATGTGTGCGAGTACTGCGGGGCGGAGCATTCCTATGACAGCGGCTCGGTGTGGACCAACCGGGAGTTCAACAAGGCCCGGCAGGAGACCATCCTGAAGCTGATGGCCGACCCGGAGATCTCTCCCGACGGCGCCTATATCACCGAGGCGGAGCGGGACGCGGCCATGGCCCAGCCCCTGGTGTTCAAGCGGGATCTCCAGGCCGTTCCGGATGACGATGACCCCGCCGATACGGATACGAAGAGTTCGTCCGGCGTCTACTCCTGGTATGTGGAGGAGGTCATCAACGAGGCCATCGAGCTGCTCCGGGAGGAGACCAAGATGAGCCGGGATCTGTGCGAGCAGCGGGTGCTCTGCGGCGGCCTGTCCATCATCACGGCCTATGATCCGGAGGTGCAGGAGGCGGTGGACACGGTGTTCAACGACCGCTCCAACCTGGATCAGGTGTCCTCCAGAACCGGCCAGCGGCTCATGTCCGCCATCTCGGTGGTGGACAACAGCACCGGTTATGTGGTGGCCCTGGGCAGCACGGCGGAAAAGACGGTGAACCTGGGCTCCCTCTGGCCGGTGACCACCACGCGCCAGCCCGGGTCGTCCATCAAGCCTTTGTCCGTCTACGGCCCGGCCATCGAGATGGGGCTCATCACCCCCGCGTCGGTGATCGACGACAATCCCTATCTGCTCAACGGCAACGTCTGGCCCCTCAACGTCGCGGCCAGTTACCGGGGGCTGACCACGGTGCAGTACGCGGTGACGGTGTCGCTGAACACCGTGGCCCTGCGGGTGGTGGAGATGGTCACCCCCCAGGCGTCCTATGACTTCATGGTCAACAAATTCGGCTTCACCTCCTTGGAGCCCTATTATGTGAGGGCCAACGGCCAGGTCGTGTCGGACATCGACCGCAGCCCGCTGTCCATGGGCGGCCTGACCTGGGGCGTGTCCACCTTTGAAATGGCGGCGGCCTACGCCACCTTCCCCCGGAACGGCGAGTTCACCAAGGCCACCACCGTACTGGAGATCAAGGACGCCAACGGCAACACCCTTGTGGACAACAGGCCCAAGTCCGAGTTTATCATCAAGCCGGAGACGGCCTATTATATCAACTCCATGCTCACCAACGTGGTCACCTC
>CAZCFU010000264.1:0-2500 GCA_964498005.1 uncultured Oscillospiraceae bacterium
TCGGTGGCCATGGAGCTGGTGGCGATGGCGCTGCCGCAGCCAAAGGTCTCGAACTTCACATCGACGATCACGCCGTCCTCAATTTTGAGGTACATCTTCATGATGTCGCCGCATTTGGCGTTGCCAACCTCGCCTACGCCGTCGGCGTCGGCGATCTCACCCACGTTGCGGGGATTGCGGAAATGATCCATCACTTTTTCACTGTATAACATAATTGCGTTCTCCTCTCTGCAATGCTTTCCAAACGGGGGACATATTACGAAGGTATTCCACAACTTCCGTGGTTGCCGCCGCGATGGTCTCCACGTCCTCCATGGTGTTGTCCCGGTCCAGGGTGAGGCGCAGGGAGCCGTGGGCCACCTCGTGGGGCCGCCCAATGGCCAGCAGCACGTGGCTGGGATCCAGGGAGCCGGAGGTACACGCCGACCCGGAAGAGGCGGCGATGCCCTTGTCGTCCAGCAGCAGCAGCAGGGACTCGCCCTCGATGCCCTCGAAGCAGAAGTTCACATTACCGGGCAGACGGCGCTCCCGGTCGCCGTTGAGGGCGGAATGGGGGATGGCGGACAGCTTCTCGATCAGCGCGTCCCGGAGTCCAGCCGCGTGGGCGTCATTCTCTTTCATGTGAGCGCAGGCGTCCTCCAGCGCGGCGGCCATGCCCATGATGGCCGGCAGATTTTCTGTGCCCGCCCGGAAGCCCCGCTCCTGGGCCCCGCCGTGGATGAAGGTGAGCAGGGGAGTGCCCCGGCGCACATACAGCGCGCCCACGCCCCGGGGGCCGTGGAACTTGTGGCCGGACAGGGACAGCATATCGATGTTCTGGGCGTCCACGTCGATGGGCAGGTGGCCCACCGCCTGCACCGCGTCGGTGTGGAAGGGGATCTTCCGCTCCCGGCACAGAGCCCCGATCTCAGCGATGGGCTGGATGGTGCCGATCTCGTTGTTGGCGTACATGACGGACACCAGGGCGGTATCCTCCCGGATGGCGGCGGCCACGTCCTCCACTTTGACGATGCCGCTCTCATCCACCGGCACCAGGGTGACCTCAAAGCCCTCCTTGGACAGCTGCTCCATGGTGTGGAGGACGGCGTGGTGTTCAATGGCGGTGGTGATGAGGTGTTTTTTGCCTTTACGCGCCCCAAATTTGGCGGCGCTGACAATGGCCTGATTGTCCGCCTCACTGCCGCCGGAGGTAAAGTAGATCTCCCGGGCCTGGGCTCCAATGGCCTTGGCCACCGCCTCGCGGGCGGTTTGCAGCGCCTCCTTGGCCTGCTGGCCGGGGGTATGGAGGCTGGAGGGATTGCCCCAGAACTGCTCCATGGCGTTCAGCATGGCCCGCTGGGCGGCGGGGCAGGTTTTTGTGGTTGCGGCGTTGTCCGCGTATACCATACTTGATCCATCTCCTTATCGTTGAGCGTCCAAGACGTCGTGAAACAGGTAGGGTGTGACAGCCTTGAACGTTTGGTTTCGCCCAAATCATACCGTAAAAAGCATACCTTGTCAATAGGAATTATAGAAATTCTTCCAACGAAATATGTGAAAAGATGAATAAGGCCGAAATATATTCAAGAAAAATGAATGAACATCTGAATATGTGGAATATCGACCAGAAATCCTGGGAGAAACTCGAATAACTATGCAAAAAATCACTTGCCAACGGTAAAAAGCGGTAGTATACTTTTACAAATAGCGCAGACGGGCATTTTGCGGCTGTAGAAAACGGAGGGAATCATTGTGACTGACGTGAAAAAAGTAGTGCTGGCCTATTCCGGCGGGCTGGATACATCCATTATTATCCCCTGGTTGAAGGAAAATTACAACGACCCTGAAATCATCGCCGTGTCCGCCGATGTGGGCCAGGGCGACGAGCTGGATGGCCTGGAGGAGAAGGCCATCAAAACCGGCGCGTCCAAGCTGTATATCGAGGATCTCACCGATGTGATGGTGGATGAGGTGATTATCCCGTCTATGATGATGGGGGCCAAGTATGAGGACTATCTGCTGGGCACCGCTTTTGCCCGGCCGGTCATCGCCCGCCGCCTGGTGGAGATCGCCAAGCGGGAGGGGGCTGACGCCATCTGCCACGGCTGCACCGGCAAGGGCAACGACCAAGTCCGCTTCGAGCTGGCCATCAAGCGCTTTGCGCCCGAGATGCGCATCATTGCGCCCTGGCGCGAGTGGGACATCAAGGGCCGGGACGAGGAGATCGACTACGCCGAGGCCCACAACGTTCCCCTGAAAATCAGCCGGGAGACCAACTACTCCAAGGACAAGAACCTGTGGCACCTGTCCCACGAGGGCCTGGACCTGGAGGACCCCGCCAACGAGCCCCAGTACGACAAGCCCGGCTTTTTGGAGATGGGTGTCTCCCCCGCCATGGCTCCTGACGCCCCCACCTATGTCACCCTGGACTTTGAAAAGGGCTGGCCTGTAGCCATCGACGGCGAGAAGATGAAGGCGTCCGACATCATCCGCAAGCTGAACAAGCTGGGCGGCGAAAACG
>CAZCFU010000265.1:0-2496 GCA_964498005.1 uncultured Oscillospiraceae bacterium
GCGTCGTACCAGCCGGGCTTGCCGCCCTCCATCTCCACGCCCATCCCGGCGGCGTCCAGGGTGGCGGTCTTGACGGCGCACAGCAGCAGCAGCTTTTCCATCAGTGTGCCGCGGGCCGCCTCCCCGTCGGCGGTGCGCACCCACTTGCGCTCCACCCCGGCCTTGGCCTCTTCGTCCAAAGCGTGGTACTGCCGCAGGCCGCCCTCGGTCATGTGGCAGCGCTTGGCTCGGGGATTCACCAGCGCCCTGGACTCGTACCAGCGGTACCGGCACTCTTCAAACAGCAGCTCCTCCTGCCGCTCCGGATAGACGGACAGATAGCTCTCGATGAGATCCAGGTTATACGTCCAGTGGTCGCACCAGTAGCCCTCTTTGAAGTCGGCGTTGGGCTCGCTGTCGGCGGCGCAGACGATGGCGGCGGTGAGGCGCCGGGCGTCCAGCCCCCAATCCTCCAGCGCCATGGCCAGCGCCCCAGGGGTGAAGGGCTGGGACAACAGCCGCAGCCCGTCCTCCTGCCGGTCCGGGGGCAGCAGATCCAGCACCCCCTTCAAATTGGCCTGCGGGACGGTGTATGTACTGGCCTGGATCACCAACGGGTTGTAGCCGTCTGGCTGGATCAGGTCAAAGAAGGTGTGGACGCTCTCCGCCCCCACCTCCGGGGTAAAGAGTACGTCGGACCGGCGGTTCTGGTTCACGTCGCGGAAGTTGCCGTTGCCCTGGGCGTAGTATTCGCCCCCCAGGGAGAAATAGTTGTATTCCCGCTCCGGGTCGCCGTGCTTGCGGGAGTAGAGGTAGAAGGGCGCCTTTTTCTCCCCGTCCTCAAAGAATATGGGCGCGCCGCCCCGCAGGACGTTGTCCAGATAGGTCTGTTTGCAGTAGGCGTCGAACACCGGGTCGGCCGTGTGGGTCTCGATGGGGGCGCACAGCTCATCCACCAGCCCCGCAGCCTCCTGCCGCTTGGCCTCGAACCACTCGCCGCCCTGAACACGCTCCGCCAGCGCCGCCACCCGGCCCTTGTCCTCCGCCTGACCGTAGAGGGAGAGGATCCGCACCGTCTCACCGGGGGCGAGGGCGGCCCGTTTGGGCAGGAAGCAGCAGGGGAAGCGGTTCTCCGTCACCTGGGGCGTTTTGCACAGCGCCTCCAGCGGCGTGCCCGCGAAGCCCTCCGCCTGGGCCAGCGAGGTATCCGAGCCGAACACCAGCTCCGGCTGGACGATGGGGCGCAGGATTTCCCCGGCCTCGTCCCAGGCCAGACAGAAGTTGCAGCCCTCCACCGCCGTCACCTGGGCGGTGTCCGCCATGGAGGCCCGGGTGCGGAAGCAGGCGCGGCCTGTGTCCGCGTCCTCCGCCCGCATCCACGCCTGGGCCAGGTTGGCCATGTTTTTCAGCGCGTCCTGATCCACCCCGTAGGGCACCAGCTCGGGCATACCGTCCAGCAGCTCCAGGTCGATGGGCGCGGCCCCCGCGCTGCGCACCGTCAGCACCCGGGCCAGCGCCGCCGTCCGCTCCCCGGGGACGCCGAAATAGACCGCGCTGGCCTCCAGGTCCCCGTCCCGGCAGGTGATCTCCACCTCGCTCATGCCGATGTGCATGGCGCAGTTTTTCGTGAACAGCTCACGATATTCGCCGTTTACCTTGCAGAAGGTGCGGAAGCCGGTCCGGCTGACGTTCCGGTAGGCGGTGCGGGCGGGGGAGAATTCCATGATGGCGTGATCCTTGTCGTTCACACCAAAGGAACACACCGCCTGCCCCCGGTTGTTGTAATAGCACCACACCGGCACCCCCAGCGGCCCCGCGATGCCGGGGAGGAAGCTGGAAAAGGTGGGCTTGCTCTGATAGTCCTCGATCACATAGCGCTTTTTTTCGTCAAACATGGCGGTCTCCTCCTTTGGGGATCAGGGTCACTGTGAGCTCCAGCGGCCCTTCTGCCCGGGGCAGCTCGCCCCTGGGGATGCGCAGGCCTGCGCCGCCCCCCTCCCAGGTTTGATCCCCGTATTGCACGATCCCGATCGTATATTCGCCCCAATCCAATCGCAAGGGGTTTTCATACCGTACCCGCAAGGCGCGGCCCGCGGCGGTGCAGGCGATCTCCGCCGCCCCCGCCTCGTCAAATTGGCTTGCCGTCAGCTTGGGCTCCAGCAGCAGATCCCCCCGGGATCCCCGCACACCGAACGCCTGGGTCTGGAGGGTGAGCAGCAGCCAGCTCCCTGCCCCGGTGAGGTAGGGGTACATCCCCCGGCCCCGGTCATCGAAGTACTCCGGGATGCCGGGGAGCAGCCCGCCGCGGGCAAAGTCGGCGCTCTGGCGGTACAGCAGTTCCAGCACCCGCCAGCCCTCGGCGGCAAAGCCCCGGCTGTACAGGGCGTAGGCGTACATCACCGCCATGTGGCAGAACACCGCGCCGTTTTCCTTGTTGCCATAGGCGAAGCCAAACATCCGGCCCATATCCAGCTTGACCTCGCCGAAGTCGGTGTTCAGGCAGTAGCCGCCCCGAGT
>CAZCFU010000266.1:0-2491 GCA_964498005.1 uncultured Oscillospiraceae bacterium
TATGACCAGTCCTGGGAGGATATGCAGGCCATGCTGGACCGCGGTGAGATCGACGTGGTGACGTCCGCCAGGAAAACGCCTGAGCGGGAGGAAAAGTACGCCTTCTCCCTCCCCATCGGGCGGAACAGCACGGTCCTGTCCATTCGGGCCGACAACACCAGTCTGCTCTCCGGCAATTATTCCACCTACAATGGGATCACCGTGGGCGTTGTTCCCGGGAGCAGCCAGAACCAGGCCCTGGCTGAGTTCGCCCGGGAAAACGGCTTCTCCTACCAAGCCCGGGAGTACACGGACTCCGGCCTGATGGCGGAGGATCTGCAAAACGGGACCATCGACGCCATCCTTTCCAGCAATCTGAGAAGGACGGAAAACGAAAAGACGCTGGACGTCATCGAAACGGACTATTTTTACGCCATCGTCCGGAAAGAGGATCAGTCGCTGCTGTCTGAGATCAATTACGCTATTGACCAGATGAACATCAACGAGGGAGATTGGTCCAACGTTCTGTATTACAAATATTACGGCAACAGCTCCCCCACGGCGCTCTCCTTTACCCAGCGCGAGCGGGCCTATATTCAGGACGTAATATCCGGGAAAAAGCAGATCACAGTCACCTCTATGGGCGACCGCAGGCCCTATTCCTATGTGGAGAACGGCGAACTGAAGGGGATCCTGCCGGACTACTTTGCCCAGCTGATGGAACTGGCCGAACTGCCCTATGAGCCGGTCATCCCGGCTGACCGGGCGGAGTATTACGAGCTGGCGGATCACAACGGCGTGGACGTCGTCATCGACTGGCGGCAGGATCAGCTGGAGGCCGACGCGCTTGAGCGGAACGGATTTTATACAGCGGCCTATCTCAACACCGGGGTCGCGCTGGTGACCCGCAAGGATTTCAGCGGCGAGATCGCCACTTTGGCGGTGGCGGATCTCCTGGGGGACATCGCCGTTGAGCAGGACTTGATCGGAAACGCCGCGGTCCTCAACTGTCAGACCCGGGAGGGCGCCCTGCAGGCCGTTTTGGACGGGAGGGCGGACGCCACCTATGTGTACACCTACACGGCCCAGTCCTTTGTGAACAGCAACCCCTCCGCGTCGCTACAGTACAGCATGGTCGATTCCATGCGCTTCGACTTCAAGATGTACATCAGGAGCAGCTGCGACCACGAGCTCATCACCATCCTGAACAAGTGCATCGGGCAGATGCCGGATGACGCGATGACCCAGCTCATCACAGCGTACACCGCCAACACGCCCGAAAGCATATCCTTTGGCCAGTATCTGCTGGCCCATCCGGGGATCATCGTCATATCGGCGCTGCTGGCCGCCGCCGCCATCGGCGTGATCATCGCCCTGTATCTGCGGTCGCGGTGGAGCAAAAAGCTCCTCCACGCCACCGAGCGCTCCAACCTGGAGCTGGAGAAGCAGCTGGCCATCGTCAATACCCTGAGCCGGGATTATCTCAATGTCTACGCGGTCAACGCCAGGGCGGACGCCGCCAGGGTGGTAAAGCTGACAGGCTACGTGGCCCCCGGGTTGGACCCGAAATCCAAAAAAGAGGTCTCCTACACCGGGTTCATGCTGGATTATATCAATAACCGCGTCTTCTCCGAAGACCGGCAGTATCTGGCCGAGGCCCTCGCGCTGGACACGATCATCGAAAAGCTGGGCGACAGCACGGAATATTCCGGAGGCTACCGGGTGCTGATCGACGATGAGATACATACTTACCAGTTCACCTGCGCGACGCATCTGGGAGCGGATGGGAGCTTCCGGGATCCGAGCGACTTTTTCCTGATCGGTTTCCGGAACATTGACGAGACCGTCCGCAGAGAACAGGAGCAGAAGGCGGTCCTGGAGACCGCTCTGGCGGAGGCACAGCGCGCCAACATTGCGAAGACCACCTTCCTGAACAATATGTCCCACGATATCCGCACGCCCATGAACGCGATCATTGGCTTTACCTCCCTGGCTGTGTCCCATATCGGCAATCAGGAGCAGGTGGAGGGCTATCTCAGGAAGATCCTCACCTCCAGCAAGCATCTGCTCAGTCTCATCAACGACATTTTGGATATGAGCCGCATCGAAAGCGGCAAGGTCAAGATCGAGGAGAATGAGGCCAGCCTGCCGGAGATCATGCACGATTTGAAGACCATCGTTCAGGCCGACGTGAAGTCAAAGCAGCTCTCCTTCCATGTGGATACGCTGAACGTCACCAACGAGACCATCATCTGCGACAAGCTCCGTCTGAACCAGGTGCTGCTGAACATCCTGAGCAACGCCATGAAGTATACCGGGCCCGGCGGGACAGTCAGCGTCCGCATCATCCAGACGGATGACGCGGACGAGGGGTATGCCTCCTATCAGTTCCGGATCAAGGATACGGGCATCGGCATGAGCAAGGAGTTCCTGAATCATCTGTTTGAGCCCTTTGAACGGGAGCAGACCTCCACCGTCAGCGGGATCCAGGGGACGGGGCTGGGCCTTGCCA
>CAZCFU010000267.1:0-2490 GCA_964498005.1 uncultured Oscillospiraceae bacterium
TCCCGAAAATTCGTCTGAAAGTTCAAGCTGCGCTTTCGTCCCCATTTAGTGCTGTTTGTTCCAGAAGTGTTTGCATTCCAGACCTCTGCGCTCCAATGCCTCCATCTGCTCCCGCCGTGGTATGGGTCGGCGTTTGGGTCAAGCTCAACGCCTGACATAGCAGCATGAGAAACTTGGCCTATCCCTCCGCACTCCGCCGCCAGCCCAGCCAGCACAAGGCGGTCAGTACCGCCGCGACGGCCAGATACAGCAGGAAACCGGATTGGAGTATGTTGAGCCGCACGCCGCACAGGTTCGTCACCCGGAGGCTCAGCAGCCCCCGCTCGTCCACCAGGTTGGCAGGCAGGTATTCCCTCCACCCCGGTACGTTATACTCATTGGCCATGGACAGGATCATCACGCCTACTGACACCGCCATGGCGGCCAGACCGCTGCCGCTCCACACGGACACCAGCGCCGTCACCGCCCCACATACCAGGGCGTATGCCATCAAAAGCGCCAGCAGGATCAATATCCCTTGTCCCATGGTGATGGGCAGGCTGCTGCCCCACAGCCAGGGGGATATCTGGATGGCCCCGTCGTACCCCCAGGGGCCGTAGGACAGCAGATTGGCCACCGCGCCCGCCCCAACCACGATCAGCACCGCCAGCACAGCGGACGCCGCCCCGGCCAGCGTTTTGGCCAAGTACAGGTAAAGCTTCCCCTCCCGGCTGCTAAAAATAAGCCGGTCAGCCCGGGTGCGGCGCTCCTGGGCGTACAGCTCGCAGACGCACAGCCCTACCAGCAGGGGCAGGAACACCTCCAGGCCGCTGCTGCCCAGCATATTCATCAGCAGCCGGGGGCCAAGGACGGGCTGATAGACGAAGGGCTTCTCCACCTGTTCCTCCATGTCCCGCCAATAGGCCGTTTCCTCTTCGGTCAGCCCAAGATTTTGCCAGTGGAGCTCCACTCCGTTCCGGCGGGCGGTATAGAAGTGCTCCGCCGTGTCGTCCAGCCACTCATTGAATTCAGCATAAAATTGGCAGTAACTTGGGTCGGTCAGGTAAAAATAGCTCTCCTTGTCAAAGTACGTCCCTTCCTGCGGGATCGTCTCCCGGGCCGTTTGAAAAAACGCCTCATCCATGGGCTGGCCGCTGAGGGCCCTCGCCCCTTCTACCCTGAGCCGGTACTGCTCGCCCCCAGTCAGGAAACGGCTCAGCTCGTTCCCACCGGCGTCCGTGCCGGTGAAGGTGGTGCCGCCGCGGGTAAAAAAGGGCTGTACCGTGATATACACAAAAACCGCCGCAAACAGGAGCACCGTCACCCAGGTCAGCGGGCGCATCCAGATTTTCTTCATCTCGTAGCCGAACAGCGTTCCAAAATTTTTCATCCTGTTCCCTCCAATCCGGCTGTCACGTCCGGCCCACCGCGCTGTGCCGCCAGCCCAGCCAGCACACCACCGCCAGCGCCGCCGTGACGGCAAGGTACACCGCGAACCCGGCCTGGAGGCCGTTGAGCTGGAGGCCGAAGAAATACATCAGTTTTTTTTCGGTCAGCGCGGCGGCGTTTACGAAACCGATGGGCAGGAACGTCAGCGCCTTGGACAGCAGGGGCACCACGGCCACGATCCTGGACAAGATCCACTGCTGCTGGACCACCAGCATCTGCGCTCCCACGGACCCCGCCGCCACCGCCAGCGCGGCCACGCCGCTCCCGCTCCACATGGACACCACCGAGATCAGCGCCCCGCACAGCAGGGCGTACACCAGCACCAGTGCGACCAACAGGAGGATGCCCTGCCATGCGCTGATGGGGAACGAGCAACTGCTTACATATTGGCACAGCTGGATGGCCGCGCCCCAGCCCCAGGGGCCGTATCGGATCAGGCTGGCCCCGATTACCGCCCCGATGGCAAGGGCCGCCGACAGCACGGAGGTCGCGCCCCCGGCCAGAATCTTCGCCAGATACAGGCACTTTCGCCCCTCCTTGCTGCTGAAGATCTGCGGGTAGGTCCGGGCGTGCTGTTCCTGGGAGAACAGGTCGCACACGCACAGCGCCACCAGCACGGGAATAAATATTCCCATGACGCCCAGCACATCCAAGATCCGGCTGGGGGCGTCGGTGGGCTCGTAGATGTAGGGCTGTTCGATCTGTTCCTCCAGCGCCAGCCAATAGGCGATCTCTTCATCAGTCAGATAGCCGTTGTTGTAGATTTCCACATCTTTCTTGAACCATTCCAGGCGGTGAAGATACCGGTCCTTGCCGCCCAGCATCCGATAGGCCCCATAGTAGGTGGGGTCTACCAGAAAAAAGTAGCCGTTTCTCTCCTCCTCGATCTCATTCACTTTTTTCATGTCCTCCGAATTAGCGAAGTCGAAGTTCTCCAGCCGGGCGGGAATGTTTTCCTCCGCTTTCGCAAAAAATCCCTCGTTCATCGGCTGGCCGCTTAGCAGCCGGGGGGCTTCTATCATGAATTTGTCCTGCTCCTCCGCCGTGAACTCCCGGCTGATG
>CAZCFU010000268.1:0-2485 GCA_964498005.1 uncultured Oscillospiraceae bacterium
AGCCCTCACACCGTGGCCAGCAAATTGGAGAGCAAGGAAGAATTCCCGCAAGGGTAAAATTTTGCGGCCCGCGCTGCAGGACGCAGCCCCGGGCCTCCAGATTTGAGCTGAAAAGATGAAAAAGCATTCCCTGCCCGCCCCGGAAAACAGCGGCATGGAATGCTTTTTTCTCTTTTCATGATACTATCTGTTTTATCCTCGGATGAGAAAAAGACTTTCTCTTCTTTTCAATCGTGCAAAGAGAAAGAAATTTCATAAAAAAGGAAAATGCCAATAAAAAGTGCGAAGCGCCTGTTTGGGAACGCGAAAAAAGGGGTAAAAAAGAGAGGTTCGCACCAGCCGATAGAGAAATGCCGGGAGGAAAACGCAGGATTTTTGGTGAAAATGCTTGCATTTCGGGGTGGACACGGATATAATAAAAATACGGGCTGTGGAAAACAGATAATTTCCGCACAAAAATCATACCGGGTTGTGTACAGTTTTGCTGACACAGCCCGTACCCCTCACGGGGACGAAAACGGAGATTGCCTGGCGGATCATCTCTACGCCGGTCGACACAGCCCGTACCCCTCACGGGGACGAAAACTTACTTTTCTTTCGGTGGTATGACCCAGATTGTCGACACAGCCCGTACCCCTCACGGGGACAAAAAACCACCTGCCGCACGGGATAAGGTCCTGTGCGGCAGGTGGTTTTTGTTTTGTTGGAGGGGCGATTCTGCCGGAGAAACCGAGGAGAAAAAGGGTATCAGAGTGTTTTTCCGTAACAAACAGGAAGGCATGGATGCCCGGAGATTGGTTCCGAGTTTTTTCGCGGCGGTTTTCCTGTTTCGCTGCTGTACCGGCTGTCACTGGCCTCCAAATTTGATTTTGCTGTTTGCCGGAAGCGTTGGAAATTTCGCAAAGATCGATGTTTTTCCAACACATTTCGGGCAGGGATATGCAAACGTTTTTACAATTCCCAGCTTGTACGGACAGGTTGCGCATTTTTGAGGCGTTTTTGCAGTTGATTTTATGATGATCACCCTTCCGGCCGCATATCTGCACAAATCGTGCCGGCATGCGGCCGCCTTTCTTGTGAAATTTTTTGAGGAAAAGCACGCTGCAGCGTACCATATTGACCCGGTATGTCTACCGGGCCGCGATCCTTCCTTCCCCTCCTCTGGATTTGTTTTGCGGCGGATCGTGCTGTGCGATTTTCATGCGCTCGTGCAGGCGGCGGGTACGGGAGGTGGAGCGCCCATCCGCCACCTTGAACTCGATGGTTCCGCCGTTGGGGCCCGTGGGCAGCTTTCCGCTTCGTTTGTGCTCGTAAGTGCGGCGGGCAAGGTTGTTCGTTTCGCCTATGTACTGGATCTTCCCTTCCGCGTTGCGGATCCGGTACTCACCCGGCTTTGCAGGGGGCTTCACCCCCTCGCCTGTTGTCGGGTTGTATTTGGCCGGCCGGCCAGGACTGTAAACGGACATTCATATCCCTCCTTTCCGATCTGGATGATTCCAGGTGCAGGGCGTGCAGGTTGCCGTTCCCGGGAGCGAAGCTGCAGGGCACCGCTCCCGGGACGAAGCAGCCCACAAAGGCTGCAGCAGGCCTCGGGGCCGGATGCAGGCTCATTCTTTTTCGGTGGTGATGGAGACGATGTCGGCCATGGCCAGACCGATCGTGACCAGGAGGGAAACGACGTTCAGGACAGAGCGCAAAGGACCCATTCTTCTCACCTCTCTTTCGAATCGATTTTTGTCGGAAGCGGTATCAATGGCGGACGCAGGCGCGTGGGCGCCGTTTTGAGGCAGCGGACAGAGCGTTCCCCGGCGGCTTGCGCCGGGTGATACGCGTGGTGGGCCGCGATGGAGAACAGGAAGATCACAGGATGATGATCTTCCCGATCTTGATCACGACGGTGAGTGCCAGTCTGGTCAAGGGAAAAGGAATCATATGTTCACCTCCTTTTGCGCCAAGTGATGGCCGCGGACGCGGAGTGCGCGAACGCCGCGCTTGGATGGAGCGCAGAACGCTTCTGCGCGGCTGCGTCCGGCAGCGTTTGGTTTGTGGTTCCGTCTTGTTACTCGAACAGGGAAAGAACTTTTTCAGGGCTGCGAAAACTTTTTCGCAATTCTGGCATTTCCGGCCGTTGAACGGCCTTTCCGTGCCGTTTTCACCCCTCTGCCTTATTACTCGCATTTAAAGAGCGCTTTTTCAGGGCTGCAAGAGAAATATTTTTGATTTTTCGTTTTCTGCTTCATGATCATGCAAAAGGAAAGAAATTTCGAAAAAAGAAAAATGCCGATAAAAAGTGCGAAGCGCTTGTTTGGGAGCGCGAAAAAAGGGGTAAAAAAGAGAGGTTCGCACCAGCCGATAGAGAAATGCCGGGAGAACAGCGCAGGGTTTTTGGTGAAAATGCTTGCATTTCGGGGTGGACGCGGATATAATAAAATGTGGTTATCCCTTTAGTTCAGCCGAGCAGAGGCAGCAACAGCCACGGCAAGGC
>CAZCFU010000269.1:0-2483 GCA_964498005.1 uncultured Oscillospiraceae bacterium
TCGCGGTCAAGCAGGAGTACGGAGACGAGAGCGTGGCAGAGTTTCAGCGCGTCCTTGATCGCTATATCCAGGCAGACATCGAGCACTGGTATCTTGACAGTGAGCTGCCCTCCCTGGGCGAGGCCCGCGGCAGGCTTGTTCTCCTGCGTCGGTATGACGACGAGGCGGAGCTTGGCATGAACGCCGGTATCGCGCTTATCTGGCCGAATCAGAACGGCTATGATGACCCCGCAAAGGCGTTTTCCTCCGAAAACTGCTTTGTAGGCGGCCTGACCCTCGCCGTACAGGATCGGTATGAGTATGATGAGGAGGAGAAGTGGGCGGCGTTCCGCGCTAAGGCAGACGATCCCGACGCGGTGGTGCTGCGGTTCCTCAGCACCAAGGGGCATATGACGTTCGGGCATCCGTATCGTTACGCCAAAGAACTCAACCCCCGCCTGCTTGCGCTTTGCGAGGATCAGGATGTCTTTCTGGGCTGGACGGTCATTGACTTTGGCAATGCCCGGCTCGCCTCGGCGATTTATGAGCAGAATTTCTGAGCGCCGCGTGGCTCCAGCAAAACCAGCGGAACGAACAGCACAATGCACAAAAACAAATCCGCCTTTTTGGGGGGTGCCGTTCAAAAAACGACACCCCCTTAAAATTTGCCCCATTTCAAGCCGGCGGTTCATTTGCTAAACTTAAGTCCAGAAAGACCGAGTACGACAACAACTCGGGAAAAGGAAGGAGATCTCTATGAAAAAACTGATAGCAATGCTTCTTGCGCTCATGATGGTCATTTCCCTGGCCGCGTGCAGCAACACCGGTGACAAGACCTCTGACAACCCCGGCAGCGGCACCCAGGGCGGCGACGTCCAGCAGGGCGGCGACCAGAAGCAGGACGACATCGTTCTGTGGACCCTGTCCAACGACCTGAAGCAGTTTGCCGAGCGCTATGAAGAGCAGACCGGCAACCACGTGGAAGTGGTGGTGTTCGACTCCGCCGACTTCTCCACCAAGATCATGCAGACCCTGGGCGGCAAGAGCAAGGACGTGGACGTGTTTGTGGGCGAGCCCCAGATGCTTCCCAACTTCTTCGAGGCCGGCTTCTCCGCCGACCTGAGCGCCCTGGACAGCGAGGTCAAGAACCGCCTGGTGGGCTACACCTACGAGGCCGGCTGTGACGAGGACGGCGTGCTGCGCGCCATCAGCTACCAGGCCTGCCCCGGCTCCGTCATCTACCGCCTGGATCTGGCCGAGGAAGTGTTCGGCACCAGCGACCCCGAGGAGATCGGCAAGCTGTTCTCCTCCTTCAGCACCATCGAGGACACCGCCGCCAAGCTCCAGGCCAAGGGCTACTCCATCTTCGGCGACACCGGCTCCCTGCGCTGGTTCTCCATCAGCTCCAACCCCTGGGTGAAGGATGGCCAGATCATCGTTGACCAGGATCGTCTGGATTACTTCGACTGCGCCGTTGAGCTCTATCAGAAGAACCAGGTGGCCTTCGCCACCGAGTGGTCCGCCCCTTGGTACGCCTCCATGGCCGGCCCGCTGCCTCAGCTGGCTGACGGCGACGATGTGTGGGGCATGGATAAGGACGCCCTCATGAGCGAGGGCCAGGCCGGCGGCGAGGGCATCACCCAGGTGTTCTCCTACGTCATGCCCTCCTGGGGCGCGCTGATCGTCCGCGACAACGCCGAGGGCAACAAGGGCAACTTCGGCGTGTGCTCCGGCGTGTGCTCCTTCTTCGGCGGCGGCACGTTCCTGACCATCAACGAGTACAGCCAGCACAAGGAAGCCGCCCAGAAGTTCATCGAGTTCTGCACCCTGAACGACGACACCGCCCAGTGGTGGCTGGAGGCCTCCAACGGCGACGTGGTGAACAACAAGGCCGTGCTGGAGGCCAACAAGGATTATCAGAACGAGTCCTTCGGCAACCAGAACACCTACGCCTTCTACCTGGAGGAGATGGAGCACATCGACTACGGCATGATCACCGGCTATGACGATCCCATCAAGGAGGCGTTCGGCGCGGCCATCATGTCCGTCCAGAAGGGCGAGCAGACCAAGGAGGCCGCCATGAAGGAGTTCTACACCACCGTCATCACCCAGTTCCCCGAGCTGACCATCCCCGACGACGCGCCTTTCCATCCCTAAACAATCTGAATTAGGTTTCCAAAGCGCCCGGGGCGGAGCAAATCGTTCCGCCCCGGGCGCGTTCAAAATCCAAGAAGAAAGGTGGAGTCCCCATGGCCGCGCCGGCGACAGAGACGAAGCGGAGGGCAGCAAAGCCCGGGAAGGGCGGCTTGGCACAGCGCAACCGATACGGAGCCCTGTTTTGCCTGCCCTTCGTCATCGCGTTTTTAGTGTTTAACATCTACCCCGTATTCCGCACCTTCCAGATGAGCTTTTTGAGCTACAAGGGCTTCGGCAAGGAGAACTTCATCTGGTTCGACAACTATACCCGGGCGATCAAGGACCCCCTGTTCCGGGACGCGTTTGTA
>CAZCFU010000270.1:0-2479 GCA_964498005.1 uncultured Oscillospiraceae bacterium
GCGGTGACAGGCCAATCGAGATCGACGATGTGCTGTTGGAGGAAGTCGAGGAAAATTTGGAAGGGGCGGGGTGTTCATCTATGGTTGCGTGCGCTCCACCACACATTCCCACGTCCAGTGAGATATTAACAGAATCCGCACATGAGCAAGCGTTGCTTGCCATGTGCGGATTTTGTTTGGCCAAGACAGGACTGCTATAAAACTAATAGTGGCTATTGAAAAAATTGTCGAAGTATATATAATGTAAAATAGAACATTTACTAAGAGGTGATTTTGATGGAATATATCAAAACAGAAATTCAAGAAGTCCAGAGCAAATATCCTGAGATGGTTGATGATCGAGCATTCAACTTCGTCAATTTGAAATTTTTTTATTTGCCAGAAGCCTCCTATTCTGAAATTGAGGATTCTATTACAGATGCCTCAAATGATGGTGGGATTGATTTTGTTTTCTATGATGACGAACAGCAAAAAGTAATTGTAGCACAATGCAAATACAGTAGTACATTGGATTGTAATACGATCATTTCAGAGCTCAATAAAATGAGTGATACGGTTTCTGCCTTTACAAAAGGAACCACAGGGTCATACAATTCAGCGCTAAAACGAGAGCTGCAAAATGCAATAGACAGGCTTCCCGAAAGCGATGCGGGAAATGTGGAATATGTAATTTTTACGATTGCTAAAGTAAATGTCGATGCAGTGTATGATAAAATTGACCGAGGGGAATATGCGTACTCGAAGGAAATGGTCAGTATCTATCAGGGCCAAGATATTTCGTCTAAAATTGAAGAAATGTCGTCAAAAGTAAAAACCGTTTCCATGGAAAAGGTTTTTATTGATCGAGCAAATAATTTCCTTTCTTATAAAAGTGATAGTAAACAAGGGATTATTGTTAATTTAAAATCCATTTCACTTATTTCATTATACAACAAATACCAAGAAAAGGGATTGTTTGACCTTAATATACGAAAGTACATACACAATAAGATGGTAGATAGTGGAATACGACGGACATTGGATGAAGAACGGGATGAATTTTGGTTTTACAATAATGGTATCATTATTGCATGCAAGGAATATGATATTGATGGGAATAGTGTTAGACTTTACGATTTTTCCATCGTAAATGGCGGACAGACTACTACATTGATCGGAAAATATCGGGGAGGTAACACCCAAGAGTTTGTACTTCCCTGCAAAATTGTATCTCAAAAAAAGCTAGAGAGGGCAGATCCTAATTTCTTTAACAAAATTGCAGAAGCAACAAATTCCCAAAAGCCTATTCTTGCTCGGGATTTAAAATCTAATTCTCCGGAAATGCGGCAGCTCCAAAGATTGTTGGCAAAAGAGAAAGTGTTTTTGGAAATTAAAAGAGGTGATACAACGGGACGCAAGGGAACGGACTGCAAAATAAAAAATGACGAGCTTGGCCAACTTATTCTGTCATTTGTATTTCAACGGCCTGGTACGGCTCGCTCTGGGAAAAAGGTCATATTTGAAAACTCTTCTTTGTACAATAAAATTTTTAAAAATAATTACGGCAAAGATCCCAATAAGAAAAAGTTTCTTATTGACTTAGTTGATCTAAATAATAGATATACGGAGATAGAAGAAGCACTGAAACAGGGCAAGTCCTTGGATTCTCAAGAAAAAATAATTTTAAAGAATGGTAAGCAAGTGATTTTTTCTTTGTTTGGAATTCTCTATGCGTTGGTGAATTCTGACTATGAGGGAGAAGATCTTTCAAGCGATCCAAAAATTGTTCTGGATTTACCGTTTGTCTATTCGGGATTTATAAGTAACTATACTGCTGATGATTTAAATAAGAAACTGAGAGAAATTGTGATAGGGGTTGTCGAAATACTGTCTGAACTCTATGAGAAAAGTATAAATGAGGTAACAAGTGTCAGCAATTATTTCAAAACCGATACACGCTATATTGAAGAGATTTTAAAAGGGTTTGCAAAGGAATATTGCCGTCATAGTCGCGGCAAAGATATCCGGAAAAATAGTGATATCTTTTTGCGTGAGTAAATTTTAAGCGCCCAATAAGTGACAACAGATTGAGTCTATTTGGCACCTGATGCCCATTTTAGCCAGTCAAACCGCTTTTTTAGAACCAGAAAAGCATTTTTACCACATTGAGCCAACAAAGTCGACAAATTTCGATAAAATCCTTAAAAAGCCCCGGCGGGAGTTATATTCCCGCCGGGGCCTTTTGTTTGGGTCAAACGTTCCGGATGGAGGCGATGCTCCCGGCGATCTGCTTTGCCACGTCGGGGTTGTTCATGGTGTACAGGTGGATGCCGTCCACGCCGCCGGCGATCAGGTCGGCGATCTGGTCGATGGCGTAGGCGATACCGGCCTCACGCAGGGCGTCGGGGTGGTCGCCGTACCTGGCCAGGATGCGGGTGAGCTTGCTGGGGATACTGGCCCCGCAGGTGGACACCATGCGCAGGATGGAGCTTTTGGACAG
>CAZCFU010000271.1:0-2479 GCA_964498005.1 uncultured Oscillospiraceae bacterium
ACCTTCCCGCAGGCTTCCACCGCGTTTTGCAAAAGGTTTTGCAGGATGATGCCCATGTCAAAGGCGTCATAGGCCCCCGGAACCGGGTAGCGGAACTCCGCCCGGAAGCGGATGCCCAGGTCAAGGCACCGCCGCCGGGTGTCGTTGACGATCACGTCCGTGACCGGGTTGCCCGTCTGGAGCGTCAGCTCAAAACCGCCCATGCTCCCCTCCAGCTTGGCGATGTAGCCGTCCAGACTGGCGTACTCCCCCTGGCTGGCCAACGCCTTGATGTTGGCCATGTGGCCCCGCATTTCGTGCTTCATCCGGCGGATATCGGCGTAAAACCGCTCCGCCTCGTGGATGCGCGCCCGGATGGCCTGGGTCTGCTGGCGTTCCATGAACCAGGCGGCCTGTTCCTCCTGCAATGCCGCCATGTTTTGCTGAAAGATGACGCCCAGGTAGGCCCCCACGTAAAACAGCAGGGCCAGCGCCGGCACCACCGCCAAAAACGCCGGATGCCGCTCGTAGAGCTGGAAAAAGACCCCGTCCTTGAACTCCAGCCACAGCCGGGAGACGATCTGCCCAAACAAGATGCCCGCCGCCGGGATTAGGCTGAGATAGCACAGCGCCCAACCGTGGAGCGGCAGCTTCCGCTTTTTCATCCGCCGCTGGAGGGCGTACAGCATGGCCCCCATCAGGGCGATATTCGCCAGCAGGAACAGCGAGATCAGGACGGCGGCCCGGAGATAGACCGCCTCCAGCGGCTCGTTGGGGGCGGGGTGGGAACGATCCAGGAGGAAATAGGGGCTTTCTGTGACCACACCGCAGGACGTCCGGGCGTTCCAGAAGAAAATGGCCAGCAGAAATGCCGTGGGGCGGTCCAGGCCAAGCGCCCCAGAGGCAGTCGTCAGCATGACCGTCAGCACCAGGCCCGACGTCCCCTGGGGGATGGCCGGATGGAGGGCGAACGGGACGGAGAGCAGGTAAGACGTGAAAACCAGGGCCAATCTCCACCGCCGCTCCTGCCCTGTCAGGAACGGGCACAGGAACAGGGCCAGACAGGCGGCGTAGAGCAGTTCGGCCACGATGCCGTATGCCACGTTGAAGGTGTGGAACGCCGCTTCGCTCACAGTCCGCCGCCCCCTTTCAAAAACTGCAGATAGGCCCGGACAAAGTCCTGGTACTTATACTTGGAGAGCAACAGCTTTTCCCCGTTTGTCAGCGTCACTTCCGTTTTGCTGTACCCGTCCACATAGGAGAGGTTGACCAGATAGCCCTTGTGGATGCGGAAAAACCGGCCTTGCAGTTCCCTTTCCAGATCCCGGATCTTGGCGTAGCAGGCAAATTCGCCGTCCCGCAGGTGCAGCACCACCTTGTGGTCGCTGCTTTCGATGTAGCGGATGCTGTCCAGCGGTACGGTCCTGCTGGTGCTGGCGGATCGTAGGGTCAGCACACGGCCTTGCTGTGTGTTTTCCCGATTGGCCTGTATTTGTTCCACCGCACGGGCAAAGACCTGGGCAAACTTTTCTTCGTCCACCGGCTTCAGCAGGTATTGGAACGCCCCCACGTCAAAGGCGTCGAATACATACCTCTCATAACCGGTCACGAAGATGATGACAGGCTGCGTCCCGGCGGCCCGCTCCCGGAGCTTTCGCGCCAGGGCCATGCCGTCCGGGCGGTCAGGGGCCAGCTCGATGTCCAAAAAGAGCAGGTCGATTTCCCGCCGGTCCGCCAGACAGTCACCGGCGGAGGCGTACTCCACAATCTCGCAGGGGCAGGACTGCGCCCGGATCAGGGATGCGAGATAGGCGCGGATATTGGGTTCATCATCACAGATCGCTATGTTTATCATGGTAACATTCCTCTGTGTGTCTATTCGTGCAAATGGGCGTTGAACTAAAGACGCTTGACGTGACTGGACGGTTTGACGCCGCAACTGGACAGCGCAGGGCTTATCTGATATTATATCATAAAAGCAGTATGAGCTTGAAAAGGAGAGCCATCATCATGTATGAACTGATCCAAGCTTCGGAGAAAAGCTACTACATCCAAAGTCCGGCCAAAATTGGGCTGGTGAAGCTGAATGAGCAGGACATCTGCCTGATCGACAGCGGAAGCGATAAGGACGCGGGGCGCAAAGTCCGGCAGATCCTCGACGCCAACGGCTGGCGGCTCACCGCCATCTACAACACCCACTCCAACGCCGACCACATCGGCGGCAATAAGTATTTGCAGGGCCGGACGGGGTGCAGGATCTACGCTCCGGGGATCGACTGCGCCTTTACCCGCCACCCCGTGCTGGAGCCGTCCTTTTTATACGGCGGCTATCCGTGTAAAGAGCTGCGGCACAAATTCCTCATGGCCCAGGAGAGCAACGCCCAGGAACTGACTAAGGAATCCCTGCCGGAGGGCTTCGAGATCATTCCCCTGCCGGGGCATTTCTTTGATATGGTGGGCTTTCGGACACCGGATGATGTGGTCTATCTGGCGGACTGCC
>CAZCFU010000272.1:0-2475 GCA_964498005.1 uncultured Oscillospiraceae bacterium
TCCTTGCGCACCATGTCCAGCAGGTAGTACAGCCGCCCGTTGCGCACAAAATCCTCGGTGGGGATGCCGCTGGGATCGTCCGAGAGGGAGAGCTGGTACACTTTGTCGATGCGCGGCTCATCCAGAGGGCCGGAGGTGTACTCCTCAACTTTGATGGGGTAGTAGCAGCTCTGCTCCGGCTCTGACTTGGCGGCAGGGGCCTCGGCGGCCAGGGCGGGTGTGCATCCCGCCATCAGCAGAAGCAGGGCGCACATTGCGGTTAAGACACGTTTCATTTTGATTTCCTCAACTTTCTAATGAAATTTTTCCAGGAATAGTCGTGATTTCGATGTTACCGTCCCCTTTCCCGGGGCGGGCCGCGCTGCTGGAGGAATTCGTTCCAGTCTTTGCCCTTGGCCGGGGTTCGGGTGGATACCTTCAGCCCGCGGCCCTCGTACTCCGCCCGCAGCTTCTCCGTGGCGGCCCGGCCCGGATCATCCGAGTCCAGACACAGCACCACATGGCGCAGGTGGGGATTGTCCCGCAGGTAGGTGTTCAGCCCGCCCTCGTAGAGTCCGCACAGGGCGATGGCGTTGGACCGGGCTTCCCTGTGGAGGGTACAGAAGCTCATCAGGTCAATGGGGGCTTCGAACACCAGCACCCAGGGGACAGCCGGATCGCAGGGGATGGGAAAAGCGATGCTTTTGTCGCTGCCCAGCACATCCCGTTTGAAGCTGACGCCGTCCTTGTCGTAGGTGCCCCGCTTGCTGGCGAACTTGGGCTGGCCGGTGTTGTCCCGCCCTACGAACACGCAGTTGTGATATTTGGCGTCCTCGTACAGCAGACCGGCGTTGAGGAAGGACCGGATCACCTGGGGCGCGATGCCGCGTTTGCGCAGGTAGGCGAACACACGGCGGTTGTCCTCGTTGGCCGGAGGTAGGGCAAACTCAGGCCGTTCTTCCTCCTCGGGGGGCGGCTTGGGACGGCTGGGCCTGGGCGCGTTTCTGCTCCGCCCATTATAATCCAGCAGGTACTCCACCGCCGCCCGGAAGTCCTTCCCCTCAAATGTCTGGAGGAAAGTGATGGCATCCCCGCCGGTGCCGTTAGAGTACCGCTTCCAGCTGCGGCGGCCTTTGATGCGGATGCTGTCCATCTCCCGAGTGCTGTAGTACCGCCCCACCCGCCTGAGCGAATAGCCCAGGTGTGCCAGCAGATCCGGTAGATCCGTGTTTTTGGCAATGTCCATCTCCTCATCCGTGAAGCGGAACGGTGCGTTTTGACTTATGGCTGCTCACCTCCTTTTGGCTGAAACGCAAACAGCCCGGGAAAACGTCCCCACAATTGAGGGCGCTCTCCCGGGCTGTCCAGTGATTTCGCTTTCGTTGTTTTGACGGGCCGCTGAAGCCTTGCGGGGCTTGATTTTCTTCCGACGGCGGTTGGTAAAAATTTGTTATGTATACCCTATCTTGTGGAAAACAGGGAAAGTGACACTATGGGTTGAATGGTTGGGGGCAGAGTGGTATACTGTCTAAAGCTGATGAATTTAAGGGAGATGTGGATCATGGTGTTTGTCTGCGATCACTGCCACTTCGAGATCGAGGCTGTGGCCAAGCCCTGCCAGTGCCCGGACTGCGGGAAACTGAACCGCATCCGCACCGCTACGGCAGACGAGAGCCGGGCGTTCCAGGCCCGGAAGCTGGAGGATGTCTGGCAGGATGTATTGCCCGTCCTGGCTGGCTGAGAGAACGAAAAAGCCCCCAGCAGCATCCCATTTCTGGGGTGCCGCTGGGGGCTCTGCACTGTCTCCACGTGGTTGTGGGGCGGGAGGCCGTCACGCTGGGCCACAAAGGGGCCGACACCGCGTTTCACCTCAGCGATGGGGCACGGATGCCACCCAGGCCGTGGGTGGGCACAAACGGCTTCAAACGGGCGGACGCGGGTTTGGACTGAAACCGGCCAGGGCCACCCCAGTTGGGATGGTCCTGGCTGCTTGTATGATGTTGGCTGCTGTGGTTGGCGCCGGGGCCTACTTGTTCTCGGCGGCCTCCGCGTCCTGGGCCTCGCGCTCGGCTTCCTCCAGTGCCGTCTCGATGAGCCCCAGCACGAAGTCCCGCTGGGTGAGCTTGTGTCCGGTGCGGGCGGTCTCCCGCTCCAGGTGGGCCTTGATGCGCTGGAAAAGGGTTTCTCCAATCTGGAAGGCCATCGTGCGAGTCTTTTCATTTGTCATGGTATTGTTACCCCCATTTTCTTTCATTTCGAAGTATTCGGTGATCAGGTTGGTAATGTACTGTGCGGTGGTGAGGCCCGCCTGCTCCCGGGCTTCGCAGATTTTTTGATGCAGATCCAGGCTGATTTGAGCACATAGGTTCTTGGTCTGTGCCATGGTACTATCTCCTTTCGTCTGATTGTGAAGCCAGTATAGACGAAAGTTGATGATAAAGCTATTACCACAACCACCAAGGAATGGCGAACAAACCAAGCATAAGCACCAAACGG
>CAZCFU010000273.1:0-2475 GCA_964498005.1 uncultured Oscillospiraceae bacterium
CGGTTGCCCGCCTGGAGGTTGTACAGCGTCCGGGTCAGCTCGGTCAGCTCCTTCTCCCTCAGCTGGGCGAACAGGAAGCCATAGCGGAACTTGCCCGGCTGATACTCCGTCACCCGGATGATCTCCCCCAAAAACTCCATGGGGGCATAGTCCTCCAGCTTCACCTTCAGGCGCAGCACCTCGTCCACCCCGTGGAGGTATTCCGACTCAATGCACGCCCCCCCGGTGCTGATATCCACCAGGATGCACTCCTCCGGGTTGCTGAAGGTGGTGTCCTTGGGGTAGTACATGGTCACGGGAACGCTGGTACGCAGGCGGAAGTCGTGGCGGTGCTCCGGGATGGGTTTGACCTTCACGTCTTTCAGCCTGCACACCACCCGGGTGGACTCCTGGACAGTCCCCTTCAGATAGAAGGGCATCATCTGCTCATCCAGGCCCTCCAACACCACGGACGTGCCCATCTCCAGCACCTTCAGGGACAGCCCGCCCAGCGGACGCTCCAGCGTCAGCGTGGAGGAGCTGAACTCCGTAAGCCGTCCGGCAAAGATCAGGTCTCCATCCGCCGTCTCCACGTCCAGCGTCATCCCGGTATGCAGCTTAGGCAGCTCACCGGACTCTTCGTCCACCTCGTACTCTTCATAATCATCCGAACGTCCCAACAGGGATGAAAAAAAGCCCATAGGTATCCCTCCTGCTTGCTGTGCGGCGGACAGGCCGCCGCGGGCAAACGCCCTCTTTCCATATAGTTTGATTATAACCGCTCCCAATACCAAATGTCAAGCGCCTCCTAAGAGGTTGTAATCTTTGGCCGGATACGTTATAATGCTTACATACGCTTTGGGGAGGAGGCGGGCCGTGAAGCCAAATATTTTAGTCATCTGCGGGCCCACGGCCTCGGGCAAGACCGCGCTGGCCGCGGCCCTGGCCCAGCGCTTCGGCGGCGAGGTGGTGTCCGCCGACTCCATGCAGGTCTACCGGGGCATGGACATCGGCACCGCCAAGCCCACGCGGGACGAAATGCTGGGCGTCCCCCACCATATGCTGGACGTGGCGTCCCCCGCGGAAAACTACTCCGTGGCCCGGTACGTGGCGGACGCCGTCCCCATCGTGGACGATATCCTGGCCCGGGGGAAGCTGCCCATCGTGGCGGGCGGGACGGGGCTGTATATCGACCACCTGGTGGCCGGACGGCAGTTCGCCCCCTTTGCGGCGGACAGCGGCCTGCGGGAGCGGCTCCAGGCCCGGGCCCGCGCGGAGGGCCTGCCCGCCCTACGCGCCCAGCTGGAACAGGTGGATCCGGAGGCGGCGGCCCGCATCCACCCCAACGATGAAAAACGCATCGTCCGGGCGTTGGAGGTATATCTCTCCACAGGGGTCACCATCACCCAGCACGACCGGGAGAGCCAAGAACTGCCCCCCCGCTACACGCCGCTGACCATCGCCCTGAACTTCCGGGAGCGGCCCTGGCTGTGGGAGCGCATTGACCGCCGGGTGGACGAGATGATGGCGCGGGGCCTGGAGGGGGAGGTACGCTCCCTCCTGGCGGACGGCGTCCCCCGGGACTGCACCGCCATGCAGGCCATCGGCTATAAGGAGATCGCCGCCGCCATTCTGGAGGGCCGCCCCGTGTCGGCCGGGGCGGAGGAGGTGAAGCTCCGCTCCCGGCAGTACGCCAAGCGGCAGCTCACCTGGTTCCGGCGCAACAGACAAGCCTATTGGTTCCAATGGGAAGAAATACCAGATTTTTCCGCCGCCCTCGCTTTTTCGACAGAACTTGTCATCGGCTCTGGATTACAATAGATACGCTCAAATTTATAAAGAGGAGTGTATTTACATGAGCCTTACATCCACCGTTTCCGTCACCAAGCAGCCCAATATCCAGGACGCCTTCCTGTCCGCCGCCCGCCGCCTCGCCGCCCGGGTCACCGTGTTCCTCATGAACGGCTACCAGATGCGGGGGGTCATCACCGCCTTTGACCCCTATGTGGTGGTGGTGGTGTCCGACGGCAAGCAGCAGGTCATTTACAAGCACGCCATTTCCACCATTGCCCCGGAGCATCCATTGGAGCTGGAGGGATAAAGGATCTGGCCTTTCCCCGCCCGTTGGGCGGGAAGGGGCGGGATTCTTCCATCGCCCCGGAGCATCCCCTCGAGATCGAGGTATCATTTTTTACCGCACGAGAGATAGAAAAGAGCTGATCCCATGAAAGAGAGCACCATCGCCACCAAATTCATGATCGCCATCCTGTGCCTGGGGGTCGCGGCCTATCTGGCCGTCTACTTTTTCCGGGGGTGGGAGGAGGATCTAGTCACCACCTACGCCTATGCCTACTCTCTGGACGTGGGCCAGGAGGCCGCCGGCATCCTGGTGCGCGCCGAGGTCCCCCTGACCGGCTCGGGCGGCTACATGGATCAGATCGTCGGCGAGGGGGCCAAGGCCGCCGCGGGCGACCCGGTGGTGCTGCTGTACAGCGA
>CAZCFU010000274.1:0-2472 GCA_964498005.1 uncultured Oscillospiraceae bacterium
TGCTCCCGCAACGCCATCTCCCTCTACTCCGGCAGCGGCACGCAGTACATCAGCCAGTCGGTAAACATGGAAAACCCTGTGGTGAACACCAACGGCTCCCTGGCGGTGGTGTATGACGCGGGGGGCTCCTCCCTGTACGTATTGGGCCAGCGGACGCTGGTATGGACGGGCGAGGGCCTGGAGTCCATCCTGTCCGCCCGGCTGAACAAAAACGGCCAGCTCACCGTGGTGACCCAGGCCGGCGGCTACCGGGGTACCGTGACCGTGTATGACGCCGCCTACTCCCCTGTGATGAGCGTCAACCTGTCCTCCGCCTTTGTCATGGACGCGGCTTTGTCCGACGATGGGCACACGCTGGCCATACTCACCCTGGGCCAGTCCGGCGGCACCTTTGCCACCACCCTGGAGCTTTACGACATGAGCTACTCCAGCGGCGACTATAAGCCCGACTTTACCTGTCAGCTGGGGAGCAGCGTGGTGCTGGAGACCCGGCACACCGCAAACTCGGTGTGGGCCCTGGGCGACCGGGGACTCACCATCACCGGCCACGACGGCCGCACCTCCGGCGTGAGCTGGGCGGACAAGCACCTGCGGCGGTATACGCTGAGGGGGGACGGCTTCGCCGTCATCCTGCTGGGCAAGTACCGGGCGGGCAGTCAGGCGGAGCTGTGGGTGGTGGACAGCAAGGGCCAGCGCCGCACCCTGAACATCAATGAGCAGGTCATGTCCATCTCCGCCGCGGGGCGGTATCTGGCCGTCCTCACCGGCGACCGGCTGGACATCTATACCGACCAGCTGGAGCTGTATGACACGCTGGAGGGCACCCAGGGCGCCCGCACCGTCCTGCTCATGTCGGACGGCTCGGCCATTCTGATCTCGGCGGACAGCGCCGGATTCTATATCCCCTGAGCAGATCCCCACGCGGACGCGTGGAAAGGAGGAGCCTATGCCATACCTGTTTGACATCCTGATCATCGCGGTGCTGGCCCTGTTCGCCTGGCGGGGCGCGGCCAAGGGGCTGATCCTGTCCCTCTGCGGGCTGGCGGCCATCTTTGTTGCCTTTTTCGCCGCCCAGTTCATCTCCGACACGTTCTGTCGGCCGGTGGGCAATATCCTGCGGCCCATCATCACCCAAAGCTTCTCGAAGCTGATGCCCGATGACCCACTCACCGTCGTGGAAGTCGGACCCAACCAATCTACCGTGGGCTACTCCTACACGCTGGACGATATGTTGGACGCCATCCAGGAGGAGGGCCTGTTCAAGGGCTTCTCCACCTTTTTGGAGGAGGGCGTAAAGAACAAGGAGGTGGAGGAAAGCAATCTGGTTTCTCCCCTGAATGCCCTTGCGGGCTACCTGTCCACGGCCATCGCCCGGACGCTGCTGTTCGGCATCGTGTTCTTCGGCGGGCTGCTGGCCTGGTTCCTCCTGAGCCACGCGTTGGATCTGGCCTTTAAGCTGCCCATCCTGGCCGAAGTCAACCTGGCTGGCGGGCTGATCGTGGGCCTGGTCAAAGGCGTGCTGTTCACCATCGTGCTGGTGTGGATCGGCCAGGTGGCGGGCGTCGTCCCCAATCCGCCGGAGACCCCCGTCCTGTCCCTGTTCACGGTCAAAAGGCTGTGGGAGCTGCTGGGCAGTCTGCCCGCGTGAAGCTTTTCCCTAACCGCGTGAAAATTACCACACTAAAATTCATATCACGTTCATATTTATCTGATATGGTACTGCCAAACTGCCCGTACGGGGGCAAACGCCCCCTGACCGCGTGGAAACTTTCCCCTTGAAAGGAGCGACACCATGCATCCTACCCTTTGCACCCGCTGCAAAAAAAACGTGGCGGTGGTTTTTATAACAAAAATTGAAAACGGTGAGACCAGAAACGAGGGCCTGTGCCTGAAGTGCGCCCGGGAGCTGGGCATCAAGCCGGTGGACGACATGATGCGGAAGATGGGCATCTCCGACGAGGATCTGGAGTCCATCTCCACCGAGATGCTGTCCGCCTTCGGCGGCGCGGAAGAGGCGGACGGTCTGACCCCTTCCTCTGACGACGGTGAAAACGGCGACGGCGAAGAGGACGAGGGCCGCACCGCCACCTTCCCCTTCCTGAACAAGCTGTTCGGCGGACAGGGCTCGGACACCCCCCAGCCCGACCGGGATCCCATGCAGCGGGGCGGCGCCGCCCGGGAGGAAAAGGCTTCCCCCAGCAAAGCCGACCGGGGACAGAAGCGGAAGTTTTTGGAGAACTACTGCATCTCCCTCACCCGCAAGGCCCACGAGGGAAAGCTGGACCGCATTGTGGGACGGGCCAATGAGATCGAGCGCACCATCCAGATCTTGAACCGGCGGCAGAAAAACAACCCCTGCCTCATCGGCGACCCCGGCGTGGGCAAGACTGCCATCGCCGAGGGGCTGGCCCAGCGCATCTACGACCGGGACGTGCCCTACAAGCTGCTGGACAAGGAGGTCTATCTGCTGGA
>CAZCFU010000275.1:0-2457 GCA_964498005.1 uncultured Oscillospiraceae bacterium
TGCTTGCCCAGCAGCCGGATGCCCACCACAATGAACAGGTAGAGCACCACGGTGCGTATGAGTACCACAAACATAAAAACCTCCATGCGCTCGGGCGGAGCTTGTCATTTGAGCGCTCTGCTTCCAATTAGGATGGGCCTCGGATTTTTATAATATGTGGAAAATGACCGAGAGATATTCTTGTTTTTTTTGGAGAGATACGGTAAAATAAAAGGCATTCCAAACAATGCCATAGAAAGGCCGCAGGCAGAGCGCCCCGGCAGGACAGGCTGAGGTGAGAGGGTATGCGTTATCATCGGATGAGGTTTGACATCTGGCTGACCTTGCTGATTGCCTTTGGGATCAGCCTGGGTGCGGTAAAGATCACGGAACTGATTTTGGCCGAAACCTATAAGAGTTATGTGGAGAAGCATACGGCGGCCGACGGGGACATTGGCGGCAGGGCGGGGAAGGATGTGTTCCGCGCCCAGAGCGTGGACGATTTGCTCGGCCACGACACCTTCACCATTGTGTCCCCCGGCATCGAATACCGCAACCGCGGGGCGGGCTACTACGGCAGCTATTATCTGTACGCGGTGACCCTGCCCTCCGGTGAGCGGGTGGCCGCCGCCATTAACATGGAGGGCGTCCAGTACGAGGGGGAGTACTATTCCAGCGAGCACACCCTGCCCGTGGGCCGGGTGGTGTACGAGGATCTTACCTCCAACGAGTACTTCATGGATCAGATCGAATTCCGTGAACCCCTGAGCCGCACGGATTTCTATGTGGATATGCTGGGAGTTGGCGGCAAAGCCAGCCAGGAGGACTACACCAGCAATTACACCGGCGTGGTGCAGATGGTCACGATTTTGATATGCTTCCCCCTGATCCATGCCCTTGGGGCCAGGATCGGGCTGTTCCCGTATTTCTTTGCGCCCCGGAAGAAAAAAGGGGAGGAGCAGAAGGGGGAATGGGACTGACGCAACGATTCCCCGCGCCGGACGGCGTGCAATTTTATCAACTATGGAGGAGAGAGCTGAAATGAACGGAAAATCTGTGAAAAAAACCAACATGATCTATCTGCTGCTGACCATTTTTGTGCCCATCGCGGTGATTGCCCTGGGCCTCTTAATTGGCTATAACTTCTTCCGCGACGGCGGCACTGGGGCGGTAGTGTGCTTTATGTGCCCGCTGCTCTTGTCTGTGGCGTGGTGGATTCTGGGCCCCACCAACATCTGGAGCCAGAAGAAAAAGGCCATGATGAAGCAGCTCGACAGCCAGGGGTTCAACCGCAACCAGACCTTCTATGGCAGCAATCAGACCGTGGCGGTGGATATCCGGCAGGGCAAGGTGGCGCTGCTGTTCTTCTGGAACCCCTTTGAGCCGTTTGTCCTGCCCGCCAGCCGAATCACCAAGGCGTGGACGGAGGACGGCGCCGGCGGCGCGGGCTTCATGCGGGGCACCAGCCGGGTGAGCTTCCTGTTCCTGGTCGATGGGGTCAAAATCCGGGTGAACACCTTTACCTCCAACCAGCGGTGGAAAATGGACGACCCAAAGATCCTGGAGGCCATCTCCAAGGCGGACATGATGGTGCAGGTGCTGGACGCCGCCAAGCAAGCGTCGGGGGATTGAGATGGGTCTCATTGACAAGCTGCTGCGCAAGTACCAGGACGACTGGTGCCGCGACTGTAAATGCGCCATGGAAAAACACCGCAAGCAGCTGTTTGCCCTGCCTGATATGATGGTGGGCCATTATGTGCGGCATGAGGATGCGGGCTATTACAAGAAACACCTGCGCACTGTGGAGAAAAAGGCGGATATCCCCACCGGGATGTACGCCTGCGGGGCCATCCAGTACCGCTGCCCCGAGTGCGGGAAGCGGGTGACGGTGATGCAGCCTTTCCTGCCCGTACGGGGGGAGGAGAAGCACGAGATACACGTCCTGTTTGAGCACGGGGAATTGGATGACTTTTTGTGGCTGTAAAATACAAAGCGGCGGAATGTCGATGCGGTCCGCCGAGAGAAAAAGGAGAGAGCGTATGAGCCATCAGCTTGTGATCGTACTGGACTTCGGCGGACAGTATAACCAACTGATTGCCCGACGGGTCCGGGAGTGCGGCGTGTACTGTGAGGTCAAGCCCTATACCACCCCTCTGGCCGACCTGCGGGCCATGGAGCCCATCGGTATCATTTTCACCGGAGGGCCGAACTCCGTCTACCTGGAGGATTCCCCTCAGGTCGATCCTGAGATCTTTACCTGGGGCGTACCTATTTTGGGTATCTGCTACGGCTGCCAGCTGATGGCCCACCATCTGGGGGGCCGGGTCACCGCCGCCCAGGACGACTCCGCCCGGGAGTACGGCAAGACTGCAACCTATTTTGAGACGGGGTGCAGGCTGTTCAAGGGCCTGCCGGACACAGGTGTCACCTGGATGAGCCACGGGGACTACATGGAAAAAGTGCCGGAGGGCTTTGCCC
>CAZCFU010000276.1:0-2435 GCA_964498005.1 uncultured Oscillospiraceae bacterium
CGCCGGCGCGGTTGATCTTGTAGCCGGAGGAGAGCTTCTCCAGGTTCTTCTTCATTGCGGAGACGTTGTTGGTGTAGTTGCGGTAGGCGCTCATGGCCATGATATTATGTTGGATCCTCATTTTAATGCTTCCTTTCAATAAAATGTTTTTGGGGGTGTGCGATGTAGGGCGCCGGTGCGTCCGTGCTCCGGCACAATGGGTGGAGCGCCGTTTCCCGGTATCTGGCCAGACTGCCGGGGCGTGGCGCGCTTACTATATTTCAGCCGGTTCGCGCAAAACCGGGTGAAATCACTTTTTCCTGGGCTTGGAATCCAGACAGGCGGGGCGTTTGCCGCCCTGCCGCTCCAGCACCTCGCCCCGTAGGATGGGGATGCCGCGGTCGGCATAGATGGTCAGTTCGGCGTGACGACCGCCGACATCAGTGAGCTGGACCACAATGCCGTCGCCTATGGTCAGGTATTCATCCTGATTTAGCGTAAGTTTCAGCATGGTGTCCCTTCAATTCATTGGAATAATATTATGCTGAGTGGACTGCCTCGCCGGACCAAGCTCTCATTGAGGCTTCGGGTGCGCCGCAAAAGCGGGTCTGCCCTCTTTTCTTCCCACCTGACGGGTGCTGATTGGAGCGGCAAAACTGTTTGCCCATCCAATCAACGCCCGTACCCATGGGCACTTACCACGGTCCCTCGCGGCGGTATGAAACAGCGCTACGCGGCGCTTGTCTCCCTATTTTCGCTGTGGAACTGGGCCAGCCCCATGTCCCGCAGGTTTTGGGCGGTGTTGACCTCCCGGGCGATGACCTCCCCGCACTTGGGGCAGATCCAGCGCTTCTCGTGGGCGCCCAGCTTGTCATGCACATGGCCGCAGCGATAGCAGGTCTTGGCGGCGGGGGCCAGACGACCCACCACGATGTACGCCTTGCCCTGGCGCTCCAGCTTGTATTTCAGGCACGCCCGGAACGTCCCAAACCCGGAGTCCATCACGCCGCCCTGCTTCAGCTTCCGCGACAGCTCCACCAGGTCGGTGTCCCTCACGCACACGGCGTCCCAGGCGTTGGCTATCCGCCGGGATTCCTTGTGGATGAAGTCGCGCCGCTGGTTGGCGATGCGCTCGTGCAGAAGCCGGATCTTTTGCAGCTGCTTCTCGTAGTTGTTGGAGCCGGGCTCCATACGGGCGAGCCCGCTTTGCAGCCGGGTCAGCTTTTCTTTAGACTTTTCCAGCGCCGGGAGGACGGGGCTTGCGCCCTCGCTGTCCACATAGAAGCGGGTCAGGGAATAGTTCAGGCCGAGGGTTCGTTCCTGGCTGGGAACAACCTGTTCCGGCGCTTTCACCTCATATCCAAAGGAGGCGGAGCAGAAATACTTGCCGGACCGGGTCTTGCTCACCGTCACCAGCTTCAGCGACCACCAGTGCAGGGGCCTGCGGTGGATGTTCGCCGGAACCAGCCCCAGCTTCGGCATCTGGATGCCGTTGTCCGTCAGGTAGATAGACGGGCCGGTGCGATACTGGCGGCAGTACACCGTAAAGGTGTCCTTTTTCGCTTTCTTGGTCTTGAACTGCGGGTATCCAAACCTGGACGGTGCGCGGAAGAAGTCCAGGAAAGCCTTGCGCAGGTTCTGGTGGACGGTGCACAGCGGCTGGCTGTCCACCTCTTTGAGGAAGGGGGCTTCCTTTTTATAGCGGGCCGGAGTGGGGATGTAGTGCTCGTCCGTGGCGGCGTAAAACTCCTGCACATCGGAGAGCATCTGGTTCCACAGCCAGCGGCAGCAGCCGAAGGTTTTTTCGATCAGCTCAGCCTGTTCCTCAGTAGGATGGAGGCGGAATTTGATGACGGTGTGCTGAGTTTCCTTTTTGCCCGCCATTGAAAGCTGCGCCTCCCTCCGCGGCGCGGACAAGTTCTATACAACCTGGCCGCGTTTTCCTTTCTGCTTTCGCTTTATTATATCGGCTCAATTTCTTAAAACTTTAGCTCATTATCAGAAAAATTTTGCCTGAAATCCAAGTGCTCAAATATTACCCTTTCTCTGGCCAGGTTGTATGCAACCTGGCCGCGTTTTTTGATACAGAATAGTACGAAATGCCGTGAAATAGTCTTTTTCTACATATTTTCAGTCTCGTATTTGGGAAATTATGGCCATCAACTGTCAGACGCCATTATAATGAGGACATTTCACAAAACAGAGAGGATGGTTGGAATGTCAGGCATTATGTATGGCTATGCCCGCGTGTCCACACGGAGCCAAAGGGAGGATCGGCAGTTGATCGCGCTGCGGGAATTTGGCGTGGCGGCGGAGCGCATCGTGGTAGAAAAGCAGTCGGGGAAAAACTTCGACCGGCCCCTATACCGTGAGCTGGTTTTGACGCTGTGCCCGGGGGATGTGCTGGTGGTCAAAAGCATCGACCGGCTTGGCCGGAACTATGAGGAAATCTTGGA
>CAZCFU010000277.1:0-2434 GCA_964498005.1 uncultured Oscillospiraceae bacterium
GGTGATGGGCTCCACGGCGGGCTCATCGGGAGTATTATCAGCGGGGGCAGCGGGCTCGCTGGCGGGAGCGGCGGGCTCACTGGCGGCGGGAGTGCTTTCCTGGCTGGCGTTGTTGCCGCAGGCCACCATGGACATCATCATGACCAGGGCCAGCAGCAGTGCGGTGAGTTTCTTCATTTCATTTTCCTCCTTAAATTGTTTGGGACTGCCTGTATCGCAACCGCCGAAGGGCGGGCAGGCACAGCTTTACTTCCGGACCTCCAGGTACTCCTGATACACCTCGTTCCAGATCTCCGCTTTCAGCTCCATGAAGCGGGGATCGCTCTTGGTGCCCTGGTCCCGGGGATAGGGGATGTCGATGTCCACGATGCGCTTGATGCGTCCGGGCCGGGCGGACATGATGACCACCCGCTGGGCCAGCAGTACGGCCTCGTCCACGTCGTGGGTGATGAAGAAGCAGGTTTTCTTCTCCTCCTCCCAGGTTTTCAGCAGCTCGGTCTGGAGCTGGGCGCGGGTCTGGGCGTCCAGAGCGCCGAAGGGCTCGTCCATGAGCAGCACTTCGGGGTTGTTGGCATAGGCCCGGGCGATGGCCACCCGCTGCTTCATGCCGCCGGACAGCTCCTTGGGGTAGGAGTCCTCAAAGTCCTCCAGCCCCACCATCTTGATGTACTTGCGGGCGATAGCCTCGCACTCCGCCTTGGGCAGGCGCTTCATCTGAGGGCCGAACATGACATTCTGGAGTACCGTCTGCCAGGGGAACAGGGCGTACTGCTGGAACACCACGCCCCGCTTCACATCGGTGCCGTGGATGGGCTCGCCGTCCAGATAGCACTCGCCGGAGCTGGCCTCATGGAGGCCGGCCAGGACGTTGAGCAGGGTGGACTTGCCGCAGCCGGAGGGGCCGACGACGCAGATGAACTCGTTCTCCATAATGTCCAGGTTGACACCGTTGAGGGCCACCGTGGTGCCGTGGTCGCCGTGGTACTCCTTCTTAACGTCTTTGATCCGGATCTTTACGCCTCTTCCCGCTTCTCCTGCCATGAGGTCAGCCTCCCTTCTATAATATCCACGAATAGGTTCAGCAGCGTGCCGATGATGCCGATGATGATGATGTAGCCCAGCATAGCGTCGGTCTCAAAGGTGCCCTTGAGGGTCATGATGCGCATACCCAGGCCGGCTTGGGCGCCGGTGGACTCCGCCGCCAGCAGGGTGGTCAGGCCCGCGCTCAGGCCCAGCCGCACGGCGGTGAGGATGAAGGGCACCGTGGCGGGCAGGGTGATGCGGAAGAAGATGTCCACGTCATTGGCCCCCAGCACCCGGGCGGCCTTGACCAGCGTGTTGTCGATGTTTCGGATGCCGTGGAAAATGGTGATACACATGGTCATGAAGGTGCAGATCCAGATCAGCACCACCGCGGGGGTGCGGCCCACGCCCAGCAGGATGACGATCAGGGGCGAGTAGGCCAGGGCGGGGATGTTGCGGATGAAGTTGATCCAGGGTTCGATGATCTTGCGCACCGGGGTGTACCACGCCATGAGGAACGCCATGGGCAGGGCGGTAACGAAGCCCAGGCCAAAGCCCATGGCCACGCAGATCATGCTGTTGGCAAAGTCATCCCACAGCGCCTTGCGCTTGATCATGGTCTGGAGTCCCCCAAGAACCGAGGGCCGGTCGCCGATAGGGATCAGGAACGGGAAGCTGCGGCCCGTCTTTTTGCCGATGGAGAGGATATACAGCACCACCAGCGCCACCACCAGGGAGAGAAGCAGCCACAGACGGTTGACCATCCTGGTGTGCCGTTCCGCCTTGGTCAAGGGTCTTTTTGCTTGTTTTGTTTTGCTCATATGACACCTTCCTTTACTCTTTTCTCGTTTGAAAACCTGTATTCAAAAAACTCACAATGCCAGGGGACGTCATTCGGTTCCGCCGAACGACCGTCCCCGTGGGCCGGCCAAAGGCCGGCTTAGGGCCGGGGCCGGCTTTGCCGGCCTAACGCCAGCGGTCTGCCGACCGCTTAGCAGCCGTTGGTTCCGTCATAGGGCTCATCCTTCATGCACAGATGCACCGCGCCCACCTTGAAGGTTTTGGGCAATGCCAGGATGTTGGGGTTCTCCCCCACGTATTTCTTCTTGGCGTCGGCCAGAGCCTCCTCAAAGGTGGCCCGGGTCTTGAGGCCCATGCCCCTCGCGATGCCCGGCTCCTGGGCGCCTACGATATAGATGGCGGAGGTGTTCATCTCCGCGATGTGACCGCAGCTCATCATGGAGAACCCGTGGAAGGGGTGGAACGCGTTGGCGAAGCGGTACTTGCGGATATACTCCTGGTTGGTGGCGAAGTACTCGCCGTACCGGTTCATGTCCGGCAGGATGTTCATGTGGTCGTGCTGGAACATCTCGTACAGCTCCCGCAGGTAGGGCCAGCGCTCGTCGTGGAA
>CAZCFU010000278.1:0-2426 GCA_964498005.1 uncultured Oscillospiraceae bacterium
CGGTGTTCTTGTTGGCGTTCTCCTCCGCCAGCTCCTTGTTGTCGTTGCGGATCAAGGAGAGGATGGACTCGTCGGTGGTGTTGGCCTTGCGCACCAGGGCCCGGGTGTAGCGGTAGATGATATAGGCCTTGGCCAGCTCGTACTTGCCGGCGGCCATCAGCTTGGTCTCCACCATATCTTGTATGTCTTCCACCAGCAGGCGCTTGCGGCCCTTGCCCGCCACGGAATCGGCGATGGCGTCGATGGACGCCTCATCGAGGCGGTAGGGCTCGTCCACCGCGGCGTTGGCCTTCTGGATGGCGGCCACGATTTTCGCGCGGTCGAACTCGACGATGGAATCGTCTCTCTTGATGACTTTCATTGGTAGGCTCCCCTCTTATCGGTCAAACATCTTTTCATGCGCTATGGGCTATGGACGCGGCCCCTCGACCCGGCGCGGAAGCGGGCGCGAACGAGAGGCGCTCCATCATAATACTATATCTTGTGGTCGATGTCAACCATCTTCTCAAGATAAATGAAAAAATGGTTGTTTGCTCCAGACCCGTTCATCGGACTTTGGGACGCCGCCCCGGTGACCGCGCGGGGGTCTGGGGCATAGACTGGAGTGCACCCAGGCGGGCCCTCCGCCCCTTTGGAGGGCCGACGGTCAGGCCCCGGCCCCGGCCCGCCCGCAGGGCTTTCCCGCTTGGGATGGGGCCGATGAAAGGAGCGTACTTCATGAGTCAATTTTATCTGAACGGACCCTCTGTGGGCAGATCCATGTCCGCGGAGGAGTTCGCCGAGGCAGCCGGAAGGCTGCCGGATCGGTCGTTCGCCAGGGCAGCCGAGAGGCTGCCGGACCGGTCGTTCGCCCAGGGGGCGAATGACGGTCCCACATCCTGCAACTGTGGCGGGATGGATTACGACTGCCCGGGCAGCGACTGCGAGCAAGAGTGCTGCCAGCAGATGATCTGCTGCTGCCGCCCGGTTCCCGCGCCCCCCAAGCCGCCTGAGGTGGACGAGGGCTGCTGCTGCAAGCAGAGCTTCCGGGCGGCGCTTGGCCTGCTGTGTGATGAGCAGATTTCCAGCCTGCTGGACTTCGACACCTCTGCCTTCCTGACCAGCACATACGTGGCAGGCGCCGCCCTGGATACCACCGCATCCACCGATACTCCGGCCGATAACCTGCCGGACGCCCTGACAGGCAGCTTCCGACGGTTCTCCCCGTGCGGCCGCGACCTGCTGGACGTGGCCGCGCCGGTCTACAACGCCGCCGGTACGGAGGTGTTCACCGCCACCCAGGTGTCCCTGTGCGAACTGGACGCGGTGGTGCTCCAGGGCGCGGCGGCGGAGGCCGAGGGCGACCTGTCCGCCGAGGAAGCGGCGGCGCGGAACTTCCGCTGCCTGCGCCAGCGGCTCAGCCAGCGGCTCACCCCCCGCAATGTCTGCGACCAGGATCAGTGCTCCTGCGCCTGTGACGAGCGGGACTGCTGCTGCGCGGCCGGCCTGCTCAACACCCTGGCCCAGAACAACATCAGCCGCCGGGTCTCCCTGGTGGCGGGACTGCTGGTGCTCTCCGGGGTTACCCTGCTGGGTACCGTGGGCAGCGTGCTGGTGCTGGCCAACGATACGGACCGGCGTCTGTATTTCGTGTGCGTCAACAGCGTGCAGTTTGTCGGGTAAACAGATTTGGGCCCCCTCCGCTACTGCGGAGGGGGCGGTTTTATGAGGCGGCGGACGATCGACCGGATATTGCCGCGCCATTCAATTTGAGAGCTGGTCGAACGAGTAAAATACGTATTCACTGTTGGACACTTCGTATCCGTTGATGTTGGAGTGGGAATTCAGCAGCAATTTATCCGTCAATACCGTCCCCTGGTAATCCACGCTTCCTCTGGGGCTGTATGTGGTCAGCGTGATGGCGCCGTCGGCAAGCTTATAGCTTCCCAGCAGATCGGCGTAATACTCGCTCTCTCTGTTGAACCAGGCCGCTAAAGGAAAGTAATTCCCATCCGGCTCCCGCTGTTCTACGCTGGTATGGATCACGATCCCGTCTTCGTAAAACCGCAAAGCATAGTTGTTGGTCAAGCCATCACTGTCAAAATCTCTGATATAACAATAGATGCCGTCATACCGCAGAACACCTATGTCGTCAGGCTGTATCCGCGTTGACGATTTACATCCGGGCAGCATGAAAACCAGTGTCAGGATCAGGGTGAAAAGAGCGATCCGTTTCATAAGGCGGCCCTCCTGATTTTAAAATGATAGTATTAGTATAGCACAATTGTACAGGGGAGCGCAAGTCAAAAATGAGGAACAAATGTTTGACAAATAAAAACGCGTGATGTATACTATCATCGAAGGGGGGAATTCCATGGACCGCGTCATCTACCACTGCGACTGCAACAGCTTTTACTGCTCGGTGGAGCTGCTGTCCCACCCGGAGC